>JAKDZT010000222.1 GCA_030462125.1 Tetragenococcus sp. | reverse complement strand
ATGTATCATTTTTTGTTAAATTAATTTTTGTTTTTTAACTGTCATAGGTCATTACTATAAATAAATTTTGTCCTATATTACAGAATAGGTCAAAAGATTAGGAAAATTTTGTCCTGTTTTAGTTTATAGGTCACTAATTTACTAAAGTTTTGTCCTATTCTTGCAGTAAAGCCAATAAAATCAATATTTTTTAACATGCGAGCAAGCCTTTTGACGCACATCTTTAAAACTTTTATATATCCTCATATAAAAAAAAGAGACCCCCAATATATGGAAGCCTCTTACATGCTTATTCTAATCCAATCAAATAATCGTTATCGCTCATCGCTTCAACGTTTCCTAAGCGATATCCATTGCCCACTTGCGAGAAGAAATCGTGGTTACTAGTACCTGTCGAAAGTCCATTCATAACAATTGGGTTAACATCATCCGCGCCATCTGGAAATAGTGGATCTTGTCCCATATTCATCAAGGCTTTATTGGCATTATAACGTAAGAAAGTTTTCACTTCTTCGGTCCAGCCGATATCGTCATAAAGTTGTTCAGTATAACGTTCTTCATTTTCATATAATTCATAAAGAAGATCATACATCCAATTTTTCATTTCTTCTTGTTCTTCTTCTGAAAGTTCGTTGAAACCTAATTGGAATTTATAGCCAATATAAGTTCCATGAACCGATTCGTCGCGAATAATTAACTTAATAATTTCAGCGACGTTAGCTAATTTATTATTTCCTAAATAATACAAGGGCGTATAGAAACCTGAGTAAAATAGGAAAGTTTCTAGAAAAACACTCGCTACCTTTTTTTGTAAAGGAGTGCCATTTTTATAAATCTCATTGATGCGCTCCGCCTTTTTTTGTAAATATTCATTCGTATTGGTCCATTCAAAAATATCATCGATTTCAGCTTTAGTATTTAAAGTCGTGAAAATTGAAGAATAACTTTTCGCATGAACAGATTCCATGAATTGAATATTATTTAAAACTGCTTCTTCGTGGGGCGTACGAGCATCTTCTCTAAGACGTTCCATCCCACTTTCTGATTGCACGGTATCTAAAAGCGTTAAGCCGCCAAATACATACCCTACGAGTACTTTTTCTTGTTCGCTTAGACTACGCCAGTCGTCTAGATCATTTGATAGCGGGATACGAGTATCCAGCCAAAATTGTTCGGTTAATTTTTCCCATGTGGATTTATCGATCACATCTTCGATTTCATTCCAATTAATGGCTTCGTAATAAGTATTTGCCATTTTTACGCCTCCTTGATTGCAACGTTTAGATAACACAGCTTTCGCATTGATTGCTGCCGATTTCTTCTTCATCTTCAGTAAACGTACGTACATAATAAATTGATTTGATGCCCTTATGAAAGGCGTAATTTCTTAAAATATTCAAATCACGGGTCGTTTGTTTATTGGTATCAGTCTTCCATTCATAAAGTCCTTCTGGAATTTCTGAACGTAAGAATAGCGTTAAACTCATTCCTTGATCCACATGTTTTTGTGCTGCTGCATAAATATCAATGACTTTACGCATATCCGTATCATAAGCTGAAGTGTAATAGCCAATCGTATCGTTATCCAAATGTGCTGCTGGATAATAAATCTTACCAATTTTCTTTTCTTGGCGTTCTTCAATCAAGCGCGTAATTGGATGGATACTAGCACTCGTATCATTAATATAAGAAATTGAACCAGTCGGAGCAACCGCTAAACGGTTTTGGTGATATAAGCCATATTTTTGCACTTCATCGCTAAGAGCTTGCCAATCTTCTACACTTGGGATAAAGATATTTTCAAATAATGACTTCACTTTATCCGATTTAGGTTGAGGTGCATTTTCGATATAAGAAGCAAAGTAGCTACCATCTGCATAATCAGAATTTTCAAAGTTATGGAAAGTCACGCCACGTTCTTTAGCAATCTTATTACTTGCAACTAAAGTCCAATAATTTAATAACATGAAATAAAGATCCGTAAATTCGATCGATTCTGGAGAACCGTATTCCATATGGTTTTTAGCAAAATAGCTATGTAGACCCATAGCGCCTAAGCCAATTGTATGGTTAAGGTTATTTCCATTTTGAATCGTTGGCACAACATCAATATCGGATGAATCTGTAACAAAAGTTAACGCACTTGTCATCGTTTGTACAGATTTTCCAAAATCTGGACTATCCATTAAATTGCCAATATTGGTCGATCCCAAATTGCAACTGATATCCGTTCCTAATACTTCATAGTCTTGCTTGCCATCAATGACAGAAGGTTTTTGTACTTGCATAATTTCTGAGCATAAATTACTCATAATAATCTTGCCGTCAATTGGATTCGCGCGGTTCGCCGTATCAATATTAATCACATAAGGATAGCCTGATTCTTGTTGCAATTTAGAAATTTCATCTTCTAATTCACGCGCCTTAATTTTCGTTTTGCGAATATTAGGATTATGAACCAAACGATCATATTCTTCAGTAATATCTACATAAGAAAAAGGAACGCCATATTCTTTTTCTACACTGTAAGGACTAAACAAATACATGTCTTCATTGTTTTTTGCCAATTCATAAAATTTATCTGGTACTAATGTTCCTAGAGAAAGCGTCTTAACTCGGATTTTTTCATCTGCATTTTCTTTCTTAGCTGATAAAAAGCTCATAATATCCGGGTGGAAAACGTTCAGATAAACCACGCCAGCACCTTGACGTTGGCCTAATTGATTCGAATAACTAAAGCTATCTTCAAACAATTTCATTACAGGAACAACACCACTAGCAGCACCTTCATAACCTTTAATCGGCGCCCCTGCTTCTCTTAGGTTAGATAACGTAATTCCCACGCCACCACCAATACGAGAAAGTTGTAAAGCAGAGTTAATGCCACGTCCAATAGAATTCATATCGTCTGTCAGCTGTACTAAAAAGCAAGAGACTAACTCACCACCGCGTTTTCTACCCGCATTCAAAAAAGAAGGCGTCGCTGGTTGATAACGTCGATGGATCATTTCATCCGCTAAATCAAGTGCCAACTCTTCATTTCCATCAGCGAAATACAACGCATTAACCGCTACTCGGTCCTCATAGTTTTCTAAATATTGGCTACCATCATTCGTTTTTAGCGCGTATTGTGAATAAAACTTATAAGCGGCCATAAAGGAATGAAAGCGAAAATCTTGTTTCTTCAAAAAATCATAGAATTTTTCCAGAAACTCAGGCGTATATTTT
>JAKDZT010000038.1 GCA_030462125.1 Tetragenococcus sp. | reverse complement strand
CTTTTCGCTGCCGTAGCAACTTTTATATCTTATCAAGTGAATGAGTTATTGTCAACAACTTTTTCAAAGCTTTTTAACTAATACAAATTTATTAATAAGAAAAATTTGCGACTTGACTATCTTATCACTTCAATAAAATAACGTCAATAACTTTTTTATTCAGCCAAACGTTCAATGAATGATGAATGACCGACCTAAATTAATTTATCACGAATCTTTTTTAAGTTCAATAAAAAAATAGATCTTTTTTTACTTCCAAAAGTCAAAAAGCCCAAAACCATTTACCGCATTTTCTCTGATTTATTCAACCCATAAGTCAAACTAGTATAAAAGCTTAGAAGAAAGGCATCCCTTCAATGTCCATGTCCTGGATAATTTCGCGGAAAGTTTGTGCTTCGGCCCAATAATATTCATTAGGTAGTTCTGACCATTGTTGCGTTTCCTGTGTTTCAAAAACAAACAAAGGAACATTTGTATCGTAAACTTGGCCATTGGTTAACTCAACTAGACGGATATTTTCGATATCAAGACGTGCATCTTCTTTTAGAAGTTGCAGAATATTAGCTAGCCCCGTTTGTGTTTGTTCGTCAGAAAAATCTGTAAAAACCAAAGCTTGTCCGTCATCCAAGGTTCGGACTAAAAATTTTTTTGATCCATCTTCTAAATGGAGAATGACCGTGCCTGCAACTTTTTTATTACTTAATTGTTTCACCTTAAAGCACTCTCCTTATATTCATAGCGGCCTATATTTTAACATGAGGCTATTTGCTTTGTGAAGTCTTACTGATCGAAAGCGTCTTCTTTGCTTCATCAATCCATACAGGTAGCTGTTCTTCAATAGATTGAAAGCCGATTTCTTTCTTTTTATCTGTGAAATAACGCTTCTTATGATAAGGCGGGCGTACAAATTGTTTTTCTAAGGTACGTCTGGAAAGACTAATTTTTTGAGTATATTCGTCGATATCAATAATTTGGACTTGTACTTTTTCACCAATTTGGACTACTTCGCGAATGTTTTTAGTAAAACCCGATTGGATCTCTGATATATGGATAAGCCCTTGCGTATGGTTATCTAAAGAAACAAAAGCGCCGTAGGTTTGAACGCCGGTAATTGTTCCTTCTAAGATTTCTCCAATTTTATAAGACATAACTTCCCCTCTTTTCCCAAATTTATTATACTAGTAAATAGAAGAAAAATGAAGTAGTGAGAAAATCGCTATAAAAGTAGGAGGAGAAAGCATGAATCAATTTGACCAAACGATTAATCGTAAAAAGACACAGAGCGTAAAGTGGGATACTATAGAAGAAACCTATCATCAAGAAGGTTTGTTGCCTATGTGGGTAGCCGATATGGATTTCAAAGCTCCGGAAGCCGTACGTTCTGCTTTTCAAGCCTATTTAGATCAAGGTGTCTTTGGCTATTCTATTGTACCAGACTCTCTTTATGAAGCTATTATCAGTTGGCAAAAAAAGCGTCACAACTTTTCTGTAAAAAAAGAAGATATTTTGCTCAATAGCGGTGTTGTCCCTAGCATGGCACTTAGCGTACAAGCCTATACTAATCCAGGAGATACGGTATTAATTCATGATCCTGTCTATCCGCCCTTTGCTGAAGTAGTAAAAGAAAATGATCGCAAGCTTATTCGCAGTCAACTATCCACCGAGGACAAATTTGCAATGAATTTTGCAGAAATGGAACGTTTAATTCAAGAAGAAGACGTTAAATTATTTATCTTATGTAACCCACATAATCCAGGAGGACGCGTTTGGAGTAAGGAAGAATTACAACAGATCGGCGATATTTGTAAAAAACATCATGTTATTGTTGTCAGTGATGAAATTCATCAAGATATTGTTTATCAGCCCGAAACATTTACGACTTTTCAAAACGCTGAACCTTCTTTTAAAGATTTTTCAATTGTATTAACAGCGGCAACCAAAACGTTTAATCTAGCGGGTATCAAAAATTCTATGGTCTTCATTAAAAATGCTGAATTAAAACAAGCGTTTGAAAAAGTCCAAAAACAAAATCAACAAAATGGGATTAACACGTTTGGCATTATTGGGACACAAGCTGCTTATGAAGAAGGTGCTGAGTGGCTCGATTCATTATTAGATTATTTAAAAGAAAATATTGAATTCACCTATAATTTTTTCCAAAAGGAATTACCTAATGTCCAATTAAGTAAACCAGAAGCTACTTATCTCATGTGGTTGGACTTTTCTGCTTATCCATTAACAGATAAACAGTTAGAAGAAAAAATTGTGAATGAAGCGAAGGTCGTCTTAAATCCAGGGATTTCCTATGGAAGTCAAGGAAGCCAACATATGCGTATCAATATTGCCTGCCCGCGTGCTACCTTAAAAGAAGGACTAGAAAGAATCGCAGGAGCCTTTAAGTAGCGAAAAGTAAAGGCGTATAACGCAAACGGCTAATACCGGCATTATACGCCTGCTTTTTATTCTTTTATCTCAATTGTATGAATCATAATGTCTTCTACCGGGTGATCTTGCGTTCCTGTAGGGACACTTTCGATAGCGTCAACCACTTCCATCCCTACAGTCACTTGGCCAAAGACCGTATGGCGAAAGTCCAGCCAAGGAGCACCACCGTTGCGATAAGCTGTCATAATTTCAGCTGGAAAACCCGCTTCTTGCATTTGGTTTTCCATATTTTCTGGCAATTTTTTATTACTTACAATAAAAAATTGACTGCCATTGGTGTTAGGACCTGCATTGGCCATTGATAAAGCGCCGCGTAAGTTAAATAATTTGTCACTAAATTCATCTGGAAAAGGCTCTCCGTAAATACTTTCGCCCCCTGCACCGGTGCCTGTCGGATCGCCACTTTGGATCATAAAATCAGGAATGACACGATGAAAAATCACGCCATCATAATATTTATTTTTTGCTAGTTCAACAAAGTTTTTCACCGTTTGAGGTGTCTTTGCTTCAAATAATTGTAATGTAATAGACCCTTTGCTCGTTTGCATGATCGCTTGTGGCCCTGTTTGGTTTGCTAAATCAAGTTGTGGAAATTCAGACAAAAAAAGTCCTCCTCTAACTATTTATTTATTGCCCTTTTAGCATAGCAGATAATAATAAAAATGCCACACTTTCATTTCTTTGTTATAATGTTTTTAACTGTGATAAAAATCCAGTGAGTTCTCTATAAAGGAGTCACAAAATGAATGTATATGATATCACGATCGTAGGTGCTGGTCCTGCAGGAATGTTCGCCGCTTTTTACGCGGGTATGCGCGATGCCAAGACCAAAATTATCGATACCTTGCCGCAATTAGGCGGGCAATTAACGACTTTATACCCAGAAAAATATATTTATGATATTCCTGGATTTCCTAAAATTAAAGCAGATGAATTAGCCCAAAATTTAGAAAAACAACTCACAATGTTTAATCATCGCTATTGTTTAGAAGAAGAAGTCATCCGGCTCGACTACCATGAAGATCTAATCGAAATTGTTACAAATAAACGTATTCACTATTCAAAAGCTGTCATCTTAGCCCTGGGTAATGGTTCTTTTCAACCAAGAAAATTACGCGTAGAACAAGCTGACAAATTTGAAAACAATGGCATCGATTATTTCATTTCAGATCTTATGAAATATGCTGGTAAAAAAGTTGCGGTGGCAGGAGGCGGCGATTCTGCCGTCGATTGGGCTCTTATGTTAGAGCCTATTGCGAAAGAAGTCTCTTTGATTCATCGCCGGGGGAAGTTTCGTGCTCATGAGCACAGTATTCAGCAATTAAAAGATTCTACGGTGCAAATTTTAACTCCTTATATTATCCGAGGGGTCACGGGTGATCAAAACTTGGAAAGTCTGCACTTACAAGTCGCTAAAAGCGAAGAAACAGTTGATTTAGCTGTCGATTATCTCGTTGTAAACTATGGGTTTTCTACGAATTTAGATTTAAAAGAATGGCAAATTAACAGTAGTCGCCAAGGCATACCTGTGAATTCTGATATGAAAAGTTCTAGAGAAGGGGTTTACTGCTGCGGGGATATTACCTTATATGAGGGCAAAGTGGATCTCATCGCTACAGGCTTTGGAGAAGCACCTACAGCGGTAAACAATGCGCTTCATTATATTGATCCTAAAAATCGGACGCAACCTGTGCATTCATCCAGTCTTTTTCAGTAATCTTAGGAGGTTTGAATATGGTATTAGAAACGAAAACATTAGAAGAAAAAGCTCGTGAATTATTAAAAGAACGTGGTGTCACTGTGACTGATATCGCAAAATTAGTGATGTATTTACAAAAAGATTATATTCCCGGCTTGTCTTTAGACAATTGTATCGAAAGTGTGGATTCCGTATTATCGAAAAGAGAAGTCCATAATGCGATTTTAACCGGGATTCAACTAGACGTATTAGCAGAAAAAGAACAACTAAAACAACCTTTACAAGACATTGTTGCCCAAGATGAAGGGCTTTATGGTATCGATGAAATATTGGCCCTCTCGATTGTTAATGTCTATGGTTCCATTGGCTTTACCAACTACGGTTACATTGATAAAGTAAAACCGGGAATTTTGCAAATGTTAAACGATCATAATGGTCCTCGCGTGCATACTTTTTTGGATGATATTGTAGGCGCAATTGCTGCTTCTGGTGCGAGTCGTTTAGCCCACCAATATCCCGACAAAGCAGACGAGCTGATGCATTAACGTATTTCTTGAGTTATAAAGAAATTTTTGGTAGAATGCAAATGAAAAGAGGGATTGCGTTAACAATCCCCCTAGTGACAGCACCGTTAAAGACGGTGGCAGCTTTTAACAGATTATAAAAATAATCGTCAGCTGGCTAAAGCAAGACGGTTATTTTTTGCTGATTTTTATCAGCTCAACAACAAGCGCAATGAAGGCAACGATAAAAGTACCGAAACCCAACGCCAGTTGTAAAGCGTCTGAAACAGACACTTAGGCTTTTTCTTTCTCAAGGTTTTAGTACTTACTTTCATAAGCACCACCACCTTTCGATAAAGATAGCCACCGTCATTAAACTTTACTGTCTATTATATCAGAACATAGAAAGCACTTAAAACCTTGATATAGCCAGGTTTTAAGTGCTTTTTCACTGTAATCAGACCCGTTTCTTCCTCGTTCACCACCCCCGCCCACTTTGGAAAAAGCGACTAAAACTCATAGTCGCTCAAATCAAATGCAAAAGAACGGTTCAAGTTCAAAACCTAGGAAGTAAAAAGATTAGCAAAAATCGCTAAATAAAAATTTGTCTTGACCAAAGATGAAATGCATTCTACAATATTTCTGTGATTAAATCGTACAGATAACACGTTTTTACGTGTCGAAAAAGAGGCGGTTTCTATTGATTTAGAAGCAGTCTCTTTTTTAATGAATTTTTTATAAAGGGGTATAGAAATGGAAAAAGTCAACATTCGTTTATTACCGGCAGTTTTAGCAGCGGGGATTATGTCATTTTCGGGGGTTTTGATTGAAACCGCGATGAATGTCACCTTTCCGACGCTAATTACCGAATTTAGTATTTCAACTTCGACCGTTCAATGGGTGACCACGATTTATTTATTAGTCATTTCCATTATGGTCCCATTTTCAAACTACTTAATTAAAAACTTTTCGATCCGCCGTTTATTTATCATCGCCAATCTCTTTTTTATTGCCGGATTGATCACTGATTTTGTTTCACCTACTTTTTTGGTTTTACTTTTAGGACGCTTCTTACAAGGAATTAGCACCGGGATTGCTTTGCCGCTGATGTTTCATATTATTTTAACTTTTACGCCTTTGGAAAAACGCGGCAGTATGATGGGTGTCGGCACACTTACCACATCGATCGCCCCTGCGATTGGACCTACTTATGGAGGAATGTTAACTTCTATTCTTTCTTGGCATTATATCTTTTTATTTTTAATTCCTATTTTACTGCTTTCTCTGGGGCTGGGGCTTTATGCTATTCCAGAAATAAAGATCGACAAAAGCAGTTCACTTGATATCATCAGCCTTATAGGAATCGGTTTGTTATTTAGCGGCTTATTAGTTTTTCTAAACCAAATGGGCACATTAAAAAGTCTGATTCCTTTATTAATCGGTATAATAGGCTTGGTTATTTTCTTACAACGAGCAACAAAAGCCCAACAACCTTTAGTAAACATTAGTGTACTAAAAAATAAAGTATTTGTCTTATTTTTATGTGGTTTTCTCGTTTGTCAGTTCTTACTTCTAGGTATTTCTTTTGTACTGCCAAACTTTGTACAAATTGTTTCCGGAGAAAGTGCTTTTACTGCCGGATTAATTATGTTACCAGGAGCCACAGTAGGCGCCATCCTAGCGCCCATTTCCGGACGCGTCTTAGATAAATACGGCGCTAAAATTCCTATTTTAACCGGGTTAACACTAGCTGCCATTGGCTGGATCGCCTTAACTCTGTTGTTAAATGAACCACGCTTGCTTAGTTTAGTCGCTGGACACGTGTTTTACATGTTAGGTATTGGCTTTTCTTATAGTAATATGATGACAAGCGGTATGAACCTATTAACCCAAGAAGAATATGGCGATGGTAATACCCTTTTTAATACCTTACAACAATTTTCTGGGGCTGCAGCTACAGCGGTTGTAGCTAGTGTCATCAATATTTTCCAAGAAAGTAATACGGATTATCTAAAAGGAACGGCCTTAGGTTCACAAATGGCTATGCTTATATCGCTAATTTTACTTTTAATCATTATCGTTGCTTGTTTGCGTCATTTTCGACGCCCTAAAAATAGTTAGCTAGAGAAAAAGTTGGAGTTTTTCTCTAGCTTTTTTTAGTTCCTTTTTAATAATCGAAAGATAAAGTAAGGCGCTCCGATAATCGCCACAATAATTCCTGCAGCCATCTCTCCATTTGTTAAAATGACACGCCCTAAAATATCGCTATATAACAAGAGTAAGCTACCAATAAAAGCAGACAATAACAAGGTCCGATTATTTTTTCCTTTGATAATATTTTTAGCTAAATGCGGGGCAATGAGCCCGATAAAGCTGATACTACCAGCAACAGATACACTTACTGCTGCTAAAACAATCGCACTAATCAAGAAAAATAGTTGTTTTTTTCGCAAAGGAACGCCTAGTCCGATCGCTTCTTCATCGCCCAAATGAATCACTTCTAAACTCTTTCCTTGTAGTAAAATAAGGGGCAATAAAAGAAACAACCAAGGGAAAATGATAAGAACATGACGCCACGTAGTGCCCCAAATCGTACCAGCTAACCAGGAAGTCACAAAAAGGTAACTATCTGGTGAAACTTTTACCGTACTGATTAATGTTAGCGCCGAAATTCCCGCATTAACCGCTACACCAGATAATAGTAAACGATTAGGATCTAATTTTTCACCTTGTTTACCACAAAAATAAACTAAAAATGCGGCTAAAAAACTACCGCTACAAGCAACGATCGGCAATAAACTACTAGAAGTCTGAGTTGTAAAAAAGCCTAAATAAAGCAAGACAGTAAACCCAGCGCCAGCATTAATTCCTAAAAGTCCTGGATCTGCCAAGTCATTGTGCGTGATGGCTTGAAATAAATAGCCCGAGACAGCCAAACCGGCCCCAGCAAAGATCGCAATGAGCATACGTGGTAGTCGAAAATCGAACAAAACGAGTTGTTGAGCAGATGTGCCTTGCCCGTGGAAAACCGCGAACATTTCTTCAACAGATAAAGAAATTCTCCCCACTGCCAAGCTGAGCCCAATACCACCAAAGAATAAAATGACAAGTAAAAACCAAATACCACTTTTTTTCATACGCTCCCCCTCCTGATCTGAATCAAAAGTAAAGGAACGCCCATTAGTGTAATAATAACCCCTACCGGAATTTCTAATGGCTGGGCGAACAAACGTGAAATAACGTCCGCTAGCACGAAAAATAAAGCACCACATAAAAGGGAAGCCGGTAGCACGAATCGATAATCATGCCCTACAAAAAAACGCATGATGTGAGGGATAATCAACCCTAAAAAACTGATCGTTCCCACTAAAGATACAGCTGTCCCTGCTAAAAGCAAGACACAAAACATACTTTGCCCCCGAATTTTTTGCGGATTTTTCCCTAAAGAAATAGCAGATTCCTCTCCTATATTTAACAAAGTAACTTGTTTACTAAGGAAACAGGAACCGATAAGCCCCACAAGCATAATGGGGACTGCTACTTTTATTTGAAACCAAGTAACATTTGCCGTGCCTCCTACAAACCAGAATGTAATCTCTTGATCCAAACGAAACAACAAACGAATGCTTTGGCTTAAGGCAGTAAAAAACGAACCAATAGCCGCTCCTAATAACACGATATAGATTGGTGAATGATTAAACGTAAGTTGGCTTGAAGCTATATAAATAATCCCTAGCGCTACCGCAGCTCCCATAAAGGAAGCAAAAATAGTCACTGCCGGGTTGGGCGTTCTCATAAAGGCAAAAACTAAGGCTAAACCTAAACCAGCGCCTGCATTGATGCCCAAAAGACCGGAATCAGCCAATGGGTTATGCGTAATCCCTTGCATTAAAGCACCCGAAACCGCAAAAGCCGCACCGACAAATACAGCAGCGATCATTCGCGGAAGACGTAAATAATAAATCAGTTGATGTACTTGATTTGTCGTATCAAAACGGAATAATGTTTCTGACACTTCTTGCCAGGAGCTTGTCACAGCCCCATATTTAAGAGAAGCAGCCATGGTTGCAAATAATAGCACACTTACTAACAGAAAAAATAACTTCTTCATGATCAATCCCTCACTAAATCATATGAAATAATAAATGGTTTCTGCTTCTTTTCTGAAAAGACTACTTCGGGACAAATATCGAATAGCTCTAACAAATGTTGCTGTGTAAACACTTCTTGCGGACTTCCTTCCACTAGCAAACGCCCTTCTTTTAATCCCATAATATAATCAGAAAATTGCGCGGCATGATTTAAATCATGGATGGTCATTAAGATCGTCTTTCCTTGCCGATTAATGGTCTCTAGTAAATAAAGAATTTCTAATTGATGCGCAGGGTCCAAAAAAGAAATGGGCTCATCCAAAATTAAAATTTCGGTATCTTGTGCTAATGCCATCGCAATCCAGACGCGCTGTTGTTGCCCCCCTGACAATGTATTCAGCGTGCGTTTTTTTAAGGGAAATAAACCCGTTACTTCCATGGCCCACTGAATGATTTCTCGATCTTTTTTCCGCAGTCCAGCAAAGCCTTTTTGATAAGGAAACCGGCCATAAGCAACAATTTCGGCCACACTTAAGCCAGCTACCTGGCTCGTTTTCTGGGATAAAGAAGCAATTTTTTGTGCCACATGTTTGCTGTCTAGATAATTGATATCTTTCCCATTCATTCTTACTTGACCACTGGAAGGAGGTAACATCCGAGCCAATGCTTTAAGCAATGTGGTTTTCCCACTACCATTGGGACCGATCAGACTTGTGATCTTCTTCTCAGGAATTTCGAGTGTCACATCGTGTAAGACGTCCTTTTTATCGTAACCACACGAAAGATGAGCCGTCGCTAATTTCGCCATAACTTTTATTCCTTTCTAGTGATAATCATTCTCAATTATCCCTTTTTCTGATGTCCTCGTCAACCTTTCTATGAAAACTTTGTTAGCGTTTAAACATGTGTTGACTTCTAATAGGTATTTTGTCATAATACAATTGAGAATGATTATCATTTATAACAAGGAGAAAAATATGGTTAGAAAACTTTTAATGGGGACAATGATGTCTCTAACGGTTATTATTTTAAGCGCTTGTGAATTTTCGAACTCATTTGCTAGCTCTACTAGTGCCCGTACGTTGACGGATGCGCAGGGACATGAAGTAGAGGTGCCTGATAATCCGCAACGAATGATTGGAACTTACTTAGAAGATTATCTAGTAGCTCTAGATGAAAAACCAGTAGCTCAATGGACAGTTGGTGAAGGAGAAATCCAAGAGTATCTCCAAGATGATCTAGAAGGTATTCCGACAATTAATTTTGATTTGCCTTATGAAGATGTGTTAAATTACGAACCCGATCTGTTACTTATCGAATCCGACGCGACGGTTGAAGGCGGCAAATACGAAGAATATGAGAAAATTGCTCCAACTTATGTTGTGAAAAACGGCACAGAAGTTTCCTGGGAGGAGACCTTAGAAGATATCGGTCAAGTACTTGATAAAGAAGATGAAGCGCAAGATATCGAGACTAATTACCAAAATGCGGTCGAAAATGTCCAAGAGGAATTCCAAGACCAAATTGACGGAAAGTCAGCCGCAGTGATTTGGGTAACGAATAATTCTGTCTTTATGGTAGCTGAAGACCGTTCAAGTGGGCGTTTGTTATATGATGATTTGGGTTTTGAAGTGCCTGAATTAACCGAAGAAGTTTCAAAGGATGCCGAAGCGGACTGGTCACAAGTTTCCTTAGAAAGTCTGTCACAACTGGATGCTGACTATCTTTTCTTAGTGAATAGCGACGAAGCTGCCGCCATGTTTGACGATCCATTATGGGAAAACATTCCTGCTGTAGAAAATGATCAACTATTTGAATTTGGTCCTGAAAGTAGCTGGCTATATAATGGTCCTATTGCCTATACTCAAATGTTGGAAGATATCAAAGAATCATTGCAATAAATAAAAAACGTTGACGCTTTTTCATGGGCGCCAACGTTTTTTTAGTAAGGTATAAATTCTTTCGTTTTGCCTTCGAAGGTTAGGTTAAGCACGTAAGTTTTTGAAACTAATGCGCTAAAGAAAAATTAAGCGCGTTAGTTTTGTGTTTCTGTGGGCTTATAGTCCTTTTACCCCACTGTTTTCACCGTCTTATGTGCTTATCTAGTAGAAATCTTCCGTTTTTGCGATCAAACGTTCATTTAACCACATAAGTTTTTGAAACTAACGAGCTTAAAGGCAGTTAAGCACGTTGTTTTTGCTTTTCTATGTTCTTATGGCTCTTTTACCCCACTACTTTTGTCTTCTTATGTGCTTACAGCAACGAATCGACTTCTTTTTCAAATACACACGTTTATGTTAAAAATCTTATTTATAAGCGTTAATCGCTTGGCGAACGGCTTGAATACGGTCCTGGTAAATATTAGCATTGCCGTCTTGAAATAAAGCTGAAGTTCCTAGCACAAAGACGTCTGGCATAGCTGCCTTCATCCAGGAAATCGTTTGTGTATTAATATTGCCATCTACTTCAATTAGCGGTTGGAGGTTTCTTTGGGCTAATATTTTTTTAAGCTCGCGCAACTTTGGCAAGGTATCTTTCCGAAAAGCTTGTCCAGCAAAACCAGTAGGAACGGTCATCAAAAGGATTTGGTCTACTTCAGCAATATAGGGCCAGATATCTTCTAGAGGCGTTGCCGGGTTTAATGCTATTGAAGGCTTAATACCATAACTTTTTAAGCGGTTGATTAAAAGAATTGGGTTAGCTGCTGCTTCAACATGAAAAGAGATCGTTTCTGGTTGTAAAAATCGAAACATCTCCACGTATTTTTCCGGCATTTCAGTAGCCAAATGAATATCAAAAGGGAAAGTCGTTTGCTTTTTAACACTTGCCATCCACTCAGGACCTAAAGCCAAATTGTCAACAAACACCCCATCCATAACATCTAAGTGCAACAGATCGCAATCTGTTTTTTCCAAACGCTCTAATTCTGTTTGCACATTTAACATATCGGCACACATAATCGAAGCTGCAATCTTTTCCAAAATCCTTCCATCTCCTTTGGTAAAAAGCTTTTCTAACTCTTAACTTTCTTTATCTAAAGCTATTTTCGCGCTGTAAACCGCACCAATAATCCCGGCATCATTGCCAAATTCTGCAGGAATAATGGCAGGAAAATCCATGTCAACTAAGGCACTATGTTCATTTTGTAATTGCTCATAGGCTAGACGCAAATCTTTTAAAAATGTTTCATTAGCGCTAATTCCGCCGCCAATTACTACCATTGCGGGATCAAAAGAAACAGCGACATTCAAAATCCCTTGGGCTAACTTGCGATGAAATTTGGCCAAAACAGTTTGGGCTAAATACTCCCCTTTTTCGGCTCGATCATAAATCGTACGAGCATCACTTAATTCTTCACCGGATTTTAAGTTATAGATCCGCAATAAACCGAGAATCGTGGCTGCTTGCAGATTCATGGTGTTTGAATTCAAGTCATCCTGATTATCATCTAACAGCATCCAACCAAATTCACCAGAACGAGCATGGGCCCCACGGAAAATTTCATTATTTACAACTAGACAACCGCCAATTCCTGTTCCGATAACTAAGCTGATATAATTTGCAACGTCATGAGCTGCCCCTCCCCATTGTTCTGCGATCGAGGCAGCATTGGCATCATTTTCTGCATGAACAAATAGTCCCGTGCGTTGGCTTAGTTCTTCTTTAATATTTATGCCATATAGACATAAGATCGCGCCAGCTGTGGTCAAAAATCCGTTTTCTTCCACGATCCCCGGAACAGATAACCCAATGGCTTCTACCTCATAATCTTTTGTAAAAGCAGAAACGATTTCAGCCATCTTATCTAAGACTTCATCTTTGTCCGAAGGTGTTTTAAAACTCTCTTTTTGACTAATTTTTCCATTTTCATCTAGCAACCCATATTTAATTGAACTACCGCCAATATCAAAACCTACATAGTAACGCATATTTATCCTCTCCTACAATTTCAAACCGTTTGAACAGCTCACAAATAAAAATATCTTTTCTTTTATTGTAATGGATATAACCAAGATATTCTACTGCAAAAAATGGCCAACAGCTAAGGAATAAATAAAATGAACTTTCAACAATATTTTTCCATCAATTTTCATAGATGGTCTATAGAAAGTTTCCTTTCGTGATAAAATAAAACCAAAGTCGATAGTATCCAATTTACGAATAACTTTTAAAAAGAAAGGACATGTGTAAAAGATGGACCTACATAAACTCGAAACCTTCTTAGATTTAACAGAAACCAAAAATTATTCCGAAACAGCGGAACGTTTATTTACTACGCAAGGAAATATTTCCAAACAAATTATTTCCTTGGAAAAAGAACTAGGTACTTCCTTATTCCTCCGTGCCCATCGCCAAATTGAATTAACGGAAGAAGCCCAACTCATTTTACCCTATATCCAGACGATCGTCGCTCAACAACAAGCACTTTTACAGACGCTTCAAGATTACCAGCAACAAAAAACAAGTACTTTACATATTCTAACCATCCCTACCATGGTAGATTACTGGGCGTTTAATCAAGTAACGGCTTTTATGAAACAACATCCAGAATTTGATGTCCAATTAAAAGAAGGCGAAGGTACTGAACTTCTTCCTTTTCTTGATACTGGTGAGAATCATTTGATTTTTGAGCGTACGTTTCAACCAGAAGAACATTCGCTTGAAGCTTTATTGACCGAAAAAGATCATTTTGTTGCCGTATTAAGTAAGGAACATCCGCTGGCTCAACAGACTGAAATCAATTTATCCGAATTGCAACAAGAAAAATTTCTGATGTTAAGTAAAGAAACAAAAACCTATCAACCAATCATCGACCTCTGCCATAAAGCTGATTTTACGCCAAATATCTCGTTTGAAACATCTCGAATCGAGCTATTATTGAACATGGTCGCCAGTGAACTAGGAATTACGATCGTCATGGAAAAGACAATCGATAATAGTTGGAAAAATAACCTAGCCA
>JAKDZT010000221.1 GCA_030462125.1 Tetragenococcus sp. | reverse complement strand
TGTTGTTCACTCGCTTACTATTCAACTTACCACAAAGACCAAATATAAGCAAAACACCGTTATATCGCGTTTGCGTCAGATAGATTAAAATCATAACGTAGGAAGTAGAGCGTCGTTTGATATGTTGCCAGTTGATTGCCAATGTCCGAAAAGATAGATAATGTATCTTATATTTACTCCCTATAATTGGAAAGATAGGTAGTAAATCCCAATTCAATCCCTGATAAGTCAAGAATAGAGAGCATTTCGTTCATCCTCTCTTCAATTTCTTTTTCCACTAAACCTTGATAGAACCATAGATAACTACTTATGATATTAGCGTCCGTCCAACTTGGTATAAAATCATGGGGCCTTTTTTGTCCATTCGTTAGTGATCCGGTCGATGCACCGCATGGCCTGCTTCAGGTGCAACAGGTTGGAGAAATTATCTCAAGCATTGAAAAACAAACTTCATTGGTAGGTCTTGCCATAACAGAACATTTACCTTGGGATGCAATTAATCTGTATAACGCTTTGGATAAAATCCAGCTTTTCCATGAATAATTTAAGAGCATACTAAAAAGAGAGTCCACTGTTTAGTGAGCTCTCTTTTTAATTATTTAAACTGCTGATTTTCGGCTAAATCCAATGGCTGATCTGTTAAAATCAACGTTAGCACAGCTGTTGGCAAAGTTCCAATTAGAAGGATTGGGCCCGTACATTCATTTGGCTCATATCTAACACATATCACTCTTCCTCTTCAAAATAACCATTTTGATCTAAGAAACGTTCGGCTACAATTGTTGGTTCCACTAGATTGTTATCTGATTGGTAATTTAATTTTTGCATCGTTTCTGTATCGATCTTGCCAGTTAAGCGCTCAAGGGCATCTTTTACTTCTGGATCACTTTCGGCTAATTTCCCATCGATAGTGGGTGAGGCATCATATGGAGGGAAATAGTTACGATCGTCATCTAGCATTACAAGATCGTAACTAGCAATCCGACCATCTGTTGAATACCCTAAGACAACGTCCATCCGATTGGCTGCAACAGCATCATAGACCAGACCAATCTGCATAGGCAAGATCGAATCAAATTCAAATCCGTATTCTTCTATAAAACCCGGATAGCCGTCTCCTTCACGAGTCATCCATGCACGATCAGCTCCCACTGTCAAATTGTCAGCAACATCTTCTAGATCACTTACTTTTTCCAAATCGTATTTTTCAGCTGTATCTCTACGTACTAAGAAAACATAGGTATTATCAAAACCATATGTATCCAACCATTCTTCATTATAACGTTCTTTAAACTCTTTTTGGACGATTTCTAATGCCTTGTCGGGATCTTTTTCCGCCGGTAAGCGTAAAGTAGTAGTAATATCTGTCCCCGTATAATTAGTACCAGAGATATCTGCATCGCCATTCATCATTGCTTCATGGTTGATGTTTTGTGATCCTAAATTATTGATAATCGTTGTTTGATTATCCGTGTAATGTTCGATCATTCCTGCAACCATACCAGCTATGATCTGGCGTTCAGTTGTAATACCTCCTGTAATAGCAACTGTATTTTCCGATTGATTTGATGCTAAACCCGGGAAGGAACAACCGGCCAATAAAACTAACCCGCCTAAAAATAAAACTAGTTTTTTATATTTTTCATTGTCCACGTTCCTTTCTTAAGTTTTTTTATACATTTGAAATTCAATCAGAGTTTCCACTCTCAAACATTTTTATTGTTACAAATTTAACAAATAATAGCCTACTAGTAGTGCATGAAATATTATCGAAAAATCTAAAACATTTCATGCACCATTAGTAATCTAAGTTATTATTTGTTATACATATAATCTCTAGTCATTGGTAATCCGTCTCCGCTAGTACCATTGACTAACAGATATTGCATAACATCAATGTTTCCTGCTTCAAATGACGCAGCACAAGCTTGCAAATAAAGGGACCACATACGAGAAAATGGTTCGCCATATCGAGCAATGACTGTATCGATTTGTTGAGAATAATTTTGATACCAAATTTCAAGTGTCCGTTGGTAATGACGTCTTAAGGGTTCCAGATCGGAAATTTGCAAACCAGCATCCATTATATTCTTTAAGTTTTCTGCTACATTTGGAATATAGCCTCCTGGGAAGATATACTTGGAAAGAAATGGATCGCTACCTACACCTTCATGTTGACCGGTGATGCCATGGATTAATGCACGACCATTAGGAACAAGTAAATTTTGTACTTGTTCGAAATACTTCGGAAGGTTTTCCTTTCCTACATGTTCAAACATTCCGATCGATGTTGCATAATCAAATTTTTCTTCAACATCACGATAGTCTTCTAAGTAAACATCAACTTGGTCTTCTAACCCTTTTTTTGTGATTTCATCTTTTACTTGGTCGTATTGTTCTTGACTTAAAGTAATTCCCGTTGCTTTAAGGCCAAACTCTTCAGCTGCCATAAAAAGTAATGAACCCCAGCCGCAACCAATGTCAACTAAGGTCTTTCCATGTTGTGGGTTTAATTTCGTTAATACATGGCGTATTTTATTTTCTTGAGCTTGTCCTAATGTATCATTTTCATTTTTAAAGTAAGCACAAGAATAAGTCATTGAATCATCTAACCACAGACGGTAAAAATCATTTCCGATGTCATAATGGCTTTGTACATCTTCTTTAGAATTTTTTTCTGAGTGAGAAATTTTAGGAAGATATTTCAAAAATCCACTATTGTCTGTGACAAAGCTATTTACACTGCGATAAGCAGAAGCCACTAACTCTTGTAAATCTCCTTTTACTTCGATGTCTCCATTCATATAGGCTTCACCTAAAGTCAAGGTAGGTAGTGAAGTTAATTCTTTGATAGGAATAGCCTTTTTTAGTTGGATTTCAATTTCTGGCGTTCCCTCTCCATAAACTTCACTTGTGCCATCCCAATATTCCACTCTTACTGGAATATCAAAAGCATGACCTAAAAGCTTATCATAAGTTTTCTTTTCTAACATTAAAAACACTCCGCCCTTATAATTTATATTCTTGTTCTCCAAGTGTATACTTATATATTCTACAAGACTTTTTTATAAATTTGTAGTGAAAAGATCGGTAAATAACTGTTTTTCTTTTTCAGTATTAATTTTGTTAATTGTCAATGAATAGAATAGCATTCATATAAACTAAGCATACAGTAATTGAAAGCAATAGTAGAAATATAACATGATATCTTGTTAACGTAAATAACACTCCCCCTTATTCAACATCACGCATTTTCACA
>JAKDZT010000220.1 GCA_030462125.1 Tetragenococcus sp. | reverse complement strand
AAAGTCAATAGTTATTAGTAATAAAATCAAAAAAATACCGATCTTTTCAGACCGGCACATTTTATATAAAATAGGGCAAAAAAAGGGCAGATATTCTATAATGTTGTAAAATAATCAAAGCGAAAATTGTTTAAAAAGCCTTATATACCGATGTTTTTATAACATAATGTAACATTCAATCTTGCCGAAACAAAATGTATACCATAATGTTGAAATAGAGTAATAACGCTTATATATCAGTTGTTAGGCTATATATATAACGGTAATAAAACGTAAATAGGGCAGAAAAAGGGCAGAAAAACTAGTCTTCTTTTTCTGCCTCGTTTAATTTATTAATTAATTGTTGATCCATTTTTTTAGTCACGTGCGTATAAATTTGTAGAGTTGTTTTTGGATTTGCGTGTCCTACACGATCCATAATACTTTTTAACGGAATTCCTAACTCGGTTAATTTGGAAATGTGTGTATGTCTAAAATAGTGGCTTGTAACATCTTTATCAATTTTACCTTCATTTTTCAACTTCACACGAATATTTCTTAGTATTCGATTTATAGGACTTATTCCGATCGGTATTCCGAGATGATCGCAGAACAAAAAACTCATGTCATGATATTGACCATCGAAAAGTAAACGGTTCGCGTGATTTTCTTCAATCCATTTCTCTAAAATTTCTACAGTTCTATCTGAAAGGGAAATAACACGATTAGAAAACTTATTTTTGGGTTTGTTCGTTTCGCCTTTTTCTAGATTGCCATAGTTGTAATAAAGAGATTCATCAATTCGTAATGTTTTCCCTGAAAAGTCTTCTTCTTTTAAAGCGGCAGCTTCCCCAAAACGCATCCCAGTTAAAGACATCAGCTCTAAAATTTCAGCGTAACGATACTTTCTAGGAACTTTCGGCCAATTTCTTATTTCCTCTAACAATAATTTGAGTTCGGAGTCTTCAAGGTATTTTTCTTCATCCTTTTTTGCTAATTCTGTTTGCTTTTCTTTGATGCTAACACTGTCCATTGCATTGAATTCACATGCTCCAACTCGTTGTCCATATGATAATACATTACTAACAAAAGATTTCAGTGATATGGCATAAGAATAAGAATAGTTCTTTTTATAATAAAAATTGTCCAGACACGTTTGTAAATAATTAGAATCAATATTTCGTACGATAGATTTTTCATCAAACCAAGTTGTTACTACGCGATAACACGATTCAAAATGATGAAAAGTAGAGTCACGGACATTTTGTTGATAAATTGGTTTGTATTGCTTATAAAGTTGTTCAAAAGTTAAATCTTTTCGATTCACTTTTTTTGATTGTTTTTCTATCTTCTCATTTAACTTCTTCTGCGCCTTATTTTTCGCTTGGTTGGATTTACTGTTTAATGTTATAGATACCTTCTTATATTTTTCGGTATAAGGGTCCTTGTATCGTTCTCTATAGGTAAATTTCCCATTTGGCAATTCTTCCATCCACATTGTTTATCACTCCTATTATTGGTATAATAGGCATAGCTAAATAAGCCTATTATTTGGTAGAGGCACGCCATTAGTCTGGGGAGACGGGGCGTGCTTATTTTTTATGCTTCTAACAATTGCTTTTTCTTTGCTTCGAATTCTTCTTGTGTAATAATTTCGTCATCAACCAGTTCTTTTAAATCTCTGATCTGTTTTGCTAGACTATCATTCGGATTAGTCATTTCAACTTTTTGAGATGTTTCATGACCGTTTTCTGCGATAATACCGTCTAATAACGAACAAATTCTATAGAAGTTATCATAAGCTGCTTTTACCATCATTCCTTCTTTTGTCTCTTGTTTAATAAAAAACGCTTCTAAAAAACTTCCATCTTTTAGCGCAATGTTCACCCCTAGCTTATCTGTGTACTCAAATTGCTTTCCTCCGGTTCCTGCACCCACAATTGATCCAACGCCGCCAGCTAATACACCGCCAACAACCGCACGAGTAATACCATGTTTTTTGTTTTTTGAATGGCCTCTTTCAATCGGGGTGTATCCAACGATATCAGAGTAAGGGATAACCTCAAAAGGCTTTGTAAATGTTTTTGGCTGCATGATTTCTTTGTCGACTGGATCAAATGATAGTCGATCGAATAACAAGGCATCGTGGTTTTTGAATTTTTCTTTAGTTGATTTTATATGATCCTTTTTTATTTCTTTTTGCTTTCTAATTTCGTCTTTTTTTATTTGTCTTTCTGCTTTTTCATCTTTTCTCTTTTCTTTGAACGCTTCTCTTTTCACTTGGTTTTCTTCTAACATTATTGCCTCTTTATTTGCTCGCTCTTTTTTAGAGCTTTCTTTGCCTTTTTTATTTTCCTTTTTTAAGTCGATTGTTATCCCATCGTTAAATAACCCCATGAAATCATCAAAATTATGTGCTTGCTCCCAATTTGTTAAATCAAGGATATTATAATTCTCAAATACTTTGTCATAACAATTTTCACACACGTATTTCTTGTCTTTTGTTTTAATTTTTTGATCAAGTACTCCGACATTATTCCCACATACTTCACATTTTTTAACCATTTTTATTAACTCCTTTTTTTATGTAAGTGACTACCAAGCAGGGAAGAACCCCGCAAGGATTAGAATACAACTTTACCCACGATACGTATATTATTCGTGCCATCAGCTAAAATATCGTTGTAGTCTTGATTTAAGCTTACCAAACGTAAGTTATCCTTTTCAAGGTAAACTTTTTTAATATAAGCTTGTTCGTCGATTTGCACTACCATCAAAGCGCCGTTTATAGGGTTAGGATATTTTTCTACGAAAATGATTTCGCCATCTTCAAAGATTGGCTCCATACTGTTTCCAGATACAAGGAAAGCTAAGTCATAATGACTTGGTATTTCTCCGTCAAATGAAACTGTTTCTCCAAAGGTAGGGTCTAAATCTAAAATACCTGTTCCGGCTGATACCTTTGACTGTAAGTAAATTTCTTGTTCTTCTCTTACTTCGTTAATATCAATGATTTTATTCTGTTCTCCCAATTCATGTTGAGCGTAATTGTAAACTTTTGTTTGACGGTCGGGATTTAACTGGTTATAGATGTTGCTGATGTTCTTTGGGGATTCATATTCTCCCACAAATATTCTTGGGTCGACATTGAAGATAGAAGCTATTTCTGGTAATTTTTCCATTTTAGGGCTTCTTGAACCACTACGCCATCTAGCAATAGTAGTTCTATTCACATTAACTAGTTCTCCTAATTCCTCGTTAGACATATCACGTTGCTGCATTAACTTATCCAATTTATCGGAAAAAA
>JAKDZT010000219.1 GCA_030462125.1 Tetragenococcus sp. | reverse complement strand
AACCAATTTTATTATTTATTTTAAAACCAATTTGTTCTTCAATAAAATCAATTTCCTTAACAGAACGTCCTGTAGCAATGCCTAATTGTAATTTATCTTTTAAAAAAACAAATAGTTCTTTATCCTTAGATGCAACCTGTCTCGAATCTTTAACAAAGGTTCCATCCAAATCAGTCACCAGTAATTTATTCTCCATAGTCATTCCGCCAATCCTAAAATGTCTTGAATTTCCACTTTTATTTGGTTCGCTTTACCTCCGTAAATTGTTTGCATTTGCATCCCTGAAGTCGCAAATCCCATCGCTTCCAAATCACTTTTAATGCGTTCGGAATCCACTACAGAATCATCTTTCACATTGATACGCAAGCGAGTAATACAAGCATCAACGGCTGTAATATTATCTGCTCCGCCATGAGCATCGATTAACTGTAACGCTTGATCATGAAGTGCGAGACCGTTAGCATTTTGAGGTTCTTTTTCTTTATCTTTTTGCTTATCTTTCTGAGTTTTCACGCCCATTTTCTCACGTGTTTCATCTTTGCCATGCAAAGTAATTGTGGATGGTTCTGCTTCTCGTCCAGGGGTCTTAAAGTCAAATTTTTCAATAGCAAATTTAAAAACAAAATAGTAAATAATAAAACATCCAATGCCTAAAAGCGGTAATAAATACCACTTCGTACGCATTCCTTGTAAAACACCATAAATTAAGAAATTAATTAAACCATGTCCTGTTGGCGTTAAGAAAGCCGCTCCAACAATGTTTGTTACCAACATCGTAAGTCCAGCTAAAACAGCATGGATCCCATACAGTGCTGGCGCAACAAAAAGAAAAGTAAATTCAATAGGTTCCGTAATTCCTGTAACAAATGAAGTTAACGCCGCAGCAAGTAATAAGGAACCTACCGTTTTACGATTTTTAGGACGAGCAGTTTTATACATTGCTAATGCTGCTCCTGGTAATCCGAACATATTAAAGACAAATTTTCCGGCAGAAAAACGTGTAATCATCGAATCGATTGCCCCATTATCACCTAATGCAGCCATATAAGCATTGATCGTTCCCGCAAACTCCTGGCCGCCAATCGTAAAGACGCCACCAAGAGGAGTCGTGCGAATCGGCCAATTAATTCCATGGTGTAGTCCAAACGGTAATAATAATCTTTCAGATAAGCCATAAGCAAATGTACCTGCATAACCTGATTTCAAAACACCTAGAGATAGAAAGTTGATTCCTTGTTGTATAAAAGGCCAAATAAAGAAAAATAAGATCGCAGCAAATGCCATTGCTGGAATGATTAAAATAGGTACTAACCTTGGTCCACTAAAGAAACCAAAAACTTGAGGTACTTGGACTCGGATCGCTTTTTTATGAACAAAATAAACAATGACACCTGTAATAATTCCACCAAAAACATTCAAATCCATTGTTTGAATACCCAATACCTCGGTCTGCATCGCCTGAGCCATCAATTCATCAGCATTTTCAGCTCCCGAATCCACAAGTCTTCCAGTAGCATCAAGTAAAAAATTCAAAGTACTATGCAGCACCAAAAAACCTAGCAAGCCTGAGAGAGCCGCCGAGCCTTTTTCTTGTTTTGCCAAACCAACAGCGACCCCTACAGCAAAAATAACAGGTAAATTATCAAAAGCCACATTACCTAGCATTTCCAAAAAGCCCATGACAAATTGTAGCGCATCATTTTGCATCCAAGAATACATCTCAACCGTATTTTCATTGGTAAAAGCCGAACCAATTCCCTTTAAGATACCTGCTGCTGGTAATACCGAAACTGGTAGTAAAAAAGAACGCCCAAAAGTTTCAAACACCGATAAAAATTTGTCTTTCTTACTTCCCTTTTGTGATTTTTCCATTTTTACGATCCTCCTTTTACTTTTCTTTATCATAACAGTTAAAAAAGCGTTTTCAATAACTTGTATCTTAAAATAAGGCGAAAGAAAAAAACTAGTTTTTTAGTAGAAAACTAGCTTAGAATAAAATGTTTCAACCAATAAAAAAGAAACCATACATAAAATCATCATATATGGCGTAAAATATTTTGATTTTGTGTTATCAAAAACTTCTATCAGTAACACTAACAGGCATTGCATTGTTATTTTATTGTCATTTGCCAAATGACACGCTATCTCTATAATAAATCATATTATAATACAAGAAACAGTAAAGTTTATGACGAGTGGCTATCTTTTTGAAAGGTGGTGGTGCTTATGAAAGTAAGTGCTAAAATCTTAAAGAAAGGAGAAGCTTTTTGTCCATTGTGGAAGCGCTAGGACTAATGATTGCGTTCGGTTCGTTAATCGCGACGCTAATCTTTGGTATCCTAGACGCCGTGAAAAAAGGCAGAAAAAAATAACCGTCAAACTTTAGCCAGTTACGGTTATTTTTCAAAATGACTTAATTGTGCCACCGTCTTAAACGGTGCTGTTACTAGAGGGCTTGTTAACACAATTCCTCTTTTCACCCGTATTGTAGCATATTTTCCATGAAGGTTTCAATTTTTTGTTAGGTTGTCTATTTTCCCTTGAGATAGCTAAAGAAAGGCTTTGTTATGACAATTTTCAATGGAATGATACACTAAATTATATAATAATTGTTTACTATCATACACAAACACTCGCAAAAATTTCTTAACGAACAAGGAGGCCTATTCATGGATAATGATTTAAAAGTAAAAATTGATTCAACAAGTGATCCGGAAGAATTAAAACAGTATTTAAGTCCCTTAGATAATGATTCCTTTTGTCGAGCCGTTACTAACTGTGCTGATCAACAGGAAATGGATACTTTTGTTCCTAACCATAAATTTCCTGCTTATACCATTGCCCTACACTGCCTTGATCAACACAATATGAGTCAAAAACAACGGAAAACCATACAAAATATTTTCTTAGGTGTTAAAGCACAGGAAAACCAATAGCTTATTTCGCCAAGTTATCGCCTATATCGAATTTACTGAAAAAACGCCTTTAGCATCCACTTCGAATGTTTCAACCTATCGTCAACCAGTTTCTGGGCATTTTACCATAAATACAGCTACTTTTTCTTGCTTTAGTAGAACCTTCTCCCCCACCAATTATTCGAAAAGTCTATTATTTATAAGGCATTTCAGTTCAAACTCTTTTGATAGGTTGCAATACTTACAATTACCAATAGTTTAACAACTTACAAAATAATAAGTATTTTTTAACCTTAATGTTTTTTATTAGTTTCATATCTAAAATAATGCCTACTGAATAATTGTGAACTTTGAAAAAAAGCTAAAATAAACTGTCCGA
>JAKDZT010000218.1 GCA_030462125.1 Tetragenococcus sp. | reverse complement strand
TCTTAGCTCACGGCCGCTGGTACGATAAAAATGGAACAGAGGAATTAAAACGAGCTTTTCGGTGGTTGGAAAATTAAATATGTTTCACAGTTTTACGGCAGTAAACATATCTTCCGTTATTTTTATATCACTTTAAAAACGGTTTCGAAAACAAATGAGTTTCAATTGATCAAAGTCATTATTATTGCTAAAGTAAAGTTAAGATAACAATCGGAAGGAGAATTAGTATGAAACTCAGAAAATTGGCAAGTTTCGTATTGTTAACTACTTTATCTTTTTTGCTATTTGCTTGTGGAAATAATGAGGAATCAGAAGCAGGATTAAATTCTACAGAAGGGACAGTTGTGTCTTCAGACCTTGATGAGAATACGGAAGGAACTCAAGCGGAAGAAACAAGTTCTGAAGAAAACGAAAGTACGGAAATAACGAATGAAGAGCAAACGGCAAGCTCTGAAGAAAATAAAGAAGAACAATTTGAATTAAGCGAAATCGTTTCCATGAGCGATGAAAGACGAGAAGCTCATCACCGAAGCTTAGCTGGTAATGATGTTCAAGATAAAGTATTTGAACATCTATTGCTTCCAGGAGTTCATGAGAATACCGTTTATTATGAAGGGAGAGTAGCTCCTGAAGAACGTGTTCGAGTGATATTGCCGGATGGCGCTACTTCTGCAAAAAGAAAAGATTTTGATCCGAATATATCAGAAGATGGCCATTTTAGCATGAATCTAAGCGATTATGATTTGAAAGCCGGAGAAGAAATCATGATTTTGATAACGGTCGGTTATCCTAGAGAACAAACATTTTCTCTGCCAATTCATGAAGCCCAAGAAGGCAAAGAAGAAAGCCGTGTTGTTGATAGGCCTGTCGCAAGCAATGACGCTTCTGAGTATACAGTTGAAAGCTATGATACCGTCGAAAGTATCGCTTATAATAATGATATTACAGAGCAAGAATTGCGAGAATGGAATGACATTTTAGATCCTTCTGAGTTAGAAACAGGAACGACTTTAAGCGTTGACGGTCCAAATGAAGAACAAGCACAAAAAGAAGACTGGCAGATCGAATTTGAGCAGGATCTATATGAAAAATACGACGTAACGGTAAAAGAATACGAATATCTCGGAGATGATCTTTACGGCGTCTATGTGAATGAACAAGATACTGGGGATCAGTATTATGTGACAGTAAACTCAGAAAACGGAGACTTTCATGGATAAAAATAAGCTACGTACTCATCCAAAAGGGACGAGACGTAGCTTATTTTTTTAGTCATTACTTTTTAAGTGATTGATGCGTTGTAGATGCTATCCACAGCGTCTTTAAGAGCTTTATTAAATTCTTCTTCTGTTTGATCAACATGTAAGTTTTGCGTCAAAGCTCTAGAGAAGCTTGCGATTAATCCTTCGTTCTTTTTCAGTTTTTCATTGGCCACGTCAATTGAATAACCACCAGATAGAGCTACTACACGGACAACTCTTGGATGTTCTATAAGTTCTTTATAAGCGTCAACAACAGTTGGAATCGTTAATTTCAACATAACGTTTTGGTCTTCTGATAATTGGTTCAACTGTGCTGTTATTTCATCTTTTAGTAAGGCTTCGATTTTTCCCTTTTCTTCGGCATTAATATTCACTTCAGGCTCTACGATAGGAACAAGACCAGCGGCAATAATTTGTTTGGCGTAATCAAATTGTTGTTTAACCACATCGTGAATGCCTTGTTCGTTATAAGAAAGAATATTAGAACGCATCTTCGTTCCAAACATGTGACGTTCATTCGCACGACGTAAAAGATCATCCAAACCATTGATAGGTTTCATCAATTGAACGCCATTTTTTTCTTCATCTAGACCTTTATCTACTTTTAAGAAAGGAACAATACCGTTATCTGCTAGATAGTCACCTGTTAGTTTTCCTTCAATTTCTCTATCCATGGTAGCTTCAAACAAAATAGCGCCAATGATTTTTTCGGAAGAAAAGGAAGGAGAAGAAATAATGCGAGCTCTCATTTCTTGAACTAAGTCAAACATTTCTTCTTCTGTATTATATTGATCCTCGGAAATACCATAATCTTTTAACGCTTTTGGCGTACTGCCACCACTTTGGTCCAATGCAGCAATAAATCCATCTTTTGAGCGTACGATGTCGAATTGTTCTTTGGTCATAATCTTCACTCCTTATAGAATTCTATCTTCAGTATTGTACATTTTTCACGTTTTTGCAAGGGAACCGCATTCAAAAATTTATTTTGTAAAAAAAGAAATTGGCTATTTTTGCGTATTTACTTATAAAGGAGGGGATTTTTGAATGAGAAAAAAATCACATGATCTACAATGGCTAGGGATATTCGGCCAGCGTCATTTGCTAACAGAAGAAGAACGAGAAACCTATCAAAAGTTACAACGAGCTTACTATGGGGAAGCCATGATGGATAAGTTAGTAGCTAATTTTTTAGCTAATGATCCACAATGCATAGATGATATCACACTAAAATATAAAAATAGTGTCGTGCAAATTGACAAATTACTAATTGTGGGACAAATTGCTTATATAATCGACATGAAGTATTATCGTGGCCATTATGTGTTCAAGAATAATACCTGGTATATCGGGGAGAAAATTTTGGACAATAATATTTTTGAACAATTACGTCGAGCAATGCGAATTTTACAAAATCTCTTTAACGATAACCAAATCCGTTTAAACGTACAAGGGGTGCTAGCATTTATGAATCCTAATTCCACGATTGATGTAGTAGATAACATTGATGAGACAGTTTTAACGATGGATGAAATTCCTAAGTGGTTATTAAAATTACCCAACAACGGGACTGTTGAAAGTATGAACCAAAATTGGAAATCAACTTTGCGCCAATATGAAATTGAGCCTTATCGAACAAAACGTACATTTGATATTGAAAAAATAGATCAGCTACAACAAGGCATCTGTTGTCCGAATTGCCATCAGTATCAGATGGTAGAAAGTAAATACATTGTAAACTGCACTTGTGGTTATTCCGAAGCAAAGGAAATTGCGTATACACGAACTATCTGTGAATATGGAGTACTTTTTCATAATCATAATTTGACAGTTCCCCAATTAAGAAAATTCTTCGGGAAGAATTTAAACGAACGTTATTTAACCTATGTGTTACAAAGGAATTTTGTATTACAAAAGAAAGCTCATAACAAAGCAGGTTATTATATTTAAGGAGTTTTATTTGAATATTGGTTTGCAGATGAAAAAGATAGGTTTCAACAATTGCAAAAAAGAAAAAATTGGAAACATAACG
>JAKDZT010000217.1 GCA_030462125.1 Tetragenococcus sp. | reverse complement strand
TGTTATCAAATGATATGATGACTATATAAATAAAAAACACATTATAATTACTTCTAAAGAATGTCCTTTATTTAGAAGAACCCGCCGATTAAAGAATAAGATGCAATGGAATGATTTTATATAAAATAAAGGAGAGAAATCATGAAATTAGTTAGTATTGTAGGAACAAATTCAGATCGATCAACAAATCGAAAATTATTACAATTCATTGCCACTCATTTTGCAAAAAAAGCAGAAATAGAAATTTTAGAAATTAAACATCTTCCTGCCTTTAATGAACCAGAAGATGAAACTGCGCCTGCTGCTATAGAAGAATTGTCGCAAAAAATAAAAAATGCTGACGGAGTAATTATTAGTACTCCTGAGTACGATCATTCCATCCCAGCATCCTTAAAAAGTGTTTTTGAATGGCTATCTTATAGTGAACAGCCATTTATCGATAAACCTGTGATGATTGTTGGTGCTTCATTAGGCTCTCTAGGATCCTCTCGTGCACAAGGACAATTACGTCAAATTTTAGATTCGCCCGAATTAAAAGCTCGCGTACTACCAAGTGCAGAATTTCTTTTGGGACGATCTGGAGAAGCATTTAACACTGAGGGCCAACTAGTTTATCCAGAAAAAGTCGCTGAATTGGAGGACATATTCAATGAATTTCTATTATTTGTAGAAATTACGAATCGTTTAATTGAAGAACAAAAAACACGTCAACCTAAAAAAGAGCATTTCTCATGGAAAGACATTATTAGATAAAAACAGGAGGAACTTAGATATGAAATTTGTTGGAATCGTAGGAACAAACGCAAAATTTTCTTATAATCGGTTATTATTGAAATTTATGGCTAGGCATTTTAATAAAGAGGATGAAATTGAGGTACTAGAACTCACAGACGTTCCTATGTTTAATGAAACTGCTGATGATTTAGCGCCAAAAGCTGTGCAATATTTAGAAAAGAAAATATTAGAATCAGATGGTGTGATTATCGGAACGCCTGAACATAATCATTCTCTTCCGTCTGCATTAAAAAGTGTCATTGAATGGTTGTCATTTAAGGTTCACCCTTTCAATGACAAACCTGTCATGATCGTAGGTGCTTCTTATAGTGAACAAGGCTCCTCTCGTTCACAACTGCATTTGCGCCAAGTATTGGACTCTCCGGGCGTAGGGGCTGTTGTTATGCCTGGATATGAATTTCTGTTAGGAAACGCACACAAAGCTTTTGACGGGGAAAATAATCTAAAAGACGAAGGCACCGTACAATTTTTAGAAACTTGTTTTAAAAAATTTAAAAAGTTTACAGAAGTTGCAACCATTTTAAGTCTACCTGAGGATGTAACATTTGAACCTGGTGAATATAATGTCACTGCGGCAGGACACAACGGCAGTCTACCTATGATTGTCTCATTTTCAACTAACAGAATCGAGTCAATTGATATCGACACAAGTGGTGAAACAGAAGGTATTGCAGATATTGTATTTACACGTATTCCCGAAGAAATTATCGACGGTCAAACATTAAATGTAGATGCTGTGTCTGGAGCTTCAGTAACGAGTAAGGGAATTATTGATGGTGTGTCAGAGGCTGTAAAATTAGCAGATGCTGATCCCGAATCATTAAAAAGACCCGCCAAAAAAGCAAAACAAACAAAAGCAGAATCAGTGGAAAAAGAAGCAGATGTCGTTGTTGTAGGTTCGGGAGGCGCTGGCTTAGCAGCTGCAGTTTCAGCGATTGATGAAGGATCTTCGGTTTTAATTTTAGAAAAATTCCCTATGATTGGTGGCAATACGGTTCGAACAGGCGGACAAATCAACGCAGCAGATCCTTCCTGGCAAAACAATTTTAACGCCATTCATGGAGAATTAGCCACCTTGAAGAAAATTTATAATCTAGAGGAGACTGAAATTGCTCCGGAATATCGCGAAAACTTTAATATGTTAAAAAAAGAATTAGAAAGTTATTTCAATGATATTGAACAAAAAGGAGAAAATTATTTATTTGATTCTGATCACCTTCATACAATCCAAACCTATCTTGGAGGTAAACGTAAGGATCTAAGCGGAAATGAAATTTATAGTAATTATCAACTCATTCGTTACTTAACGACCCATGCATTAGAAACAATAAATTGGTTGAAAGAAAAAGGGGTTTCTTTCGATGAAAAAGAAGTCAAAGAGCCTGTAGGTGCGCTATGGCGAAGAGCACGTGAACCTAAACAATCAGAAGGTTTTGGTTTTATAGAACCTTTGAAAAATTATATCAAAGCTCATGATGGTGAAATTATAACAGAAGCAAAAGCTAATTCGCTCGTTATTCAAAATGGAAATGTTACTAGTATAAAAGCAACCGATAAGAATAATCAGGATATGACAATTCATGCTAAAAAAGGAATTATTCTAGCTACAGGTGGCTTTGGTGCTAATATTAAAAAGATTCAAAAATATGATGAATATTGGGGAGATTTACCAGAAAATTTACCAACAACAAACTCCCCTGCCTTAACAGGCGATGGAATTGAAATGGGTCAAGCTATTGGCGCAGAAACTGTAGGAATGGGCTTTGTTCAACTAATGCCAAGCGCAGATCCTATTACCGGTAACATTTTTAGTGGAATCGATTGTCCACCTTCTGATTTTATATTTGTAAATAAAGAAGGCAAACGTTTTGTCGATGAGTATGCTTCAAGAGATACTCTGGCACAGTCACTTTTCGATCAAGGTGGAGTGATCTATAACATTTCAGACGCTGAAATTGCAAAAACACGTTTTAATTCAACCGACCAACAGCTTGAAAATGATGTGCAAAATGGCTCTTGCTTTAAAGCAGATACTTTAGAAGACTTAGCTCTTCAATTAAATATGGATCCAAAAATATTGCAAGAAACCATTCGAAATTACAACAATTATGTAGATAATGGCTACGACGAAGAGTTCCAAAAAGGGGCATTTAATCATAAAGTAGAAGTGGCTCCTTTTTATGCCACCCCAAGAAGTCCGGCAACACACCATACAATGGGTGGATTAAAAATCGATGAACAAACCCATGTAATAAATAAAGAAGGACACGTTATTCACCACTTATATGCAGCAGGAGAAGTTGCAGGAGGCATACATGCCGGAAATCGCCTTGGTGGGAATGCTTTAGCAGATATTTTTGTCTTTGGTCGAAAAGCCGGAAAGATGGCATCTAATGAAAGCTATAAACAGGATGCCGAATAAAAATTAATAATAGTAAAAAACATCCCTGAATGATTTATAAAAATTTGTGGATAACGCATTCGACCGATCAACGAGGGGA
>JAKDZT010000216.1 GCA_030462125.1 Tetragenococcus sp. | reverse complement strand
AAGATAATAAGGAATCTTTTTTTGTTTGAGCTGATATTATTAATATAGATAAAAAGTTTGAATGATCACAAGTTGTTTCCTTTATACTTTATAGGTTTTGTTATTTTATGTTTTTTTGTTTTAGCCTATTTCAAAGTGTTGGTTCAACAGTTAACTAAAAGAAAATTGACACGAAAACTAGTTAGTGATATTCTTCGTTTGCAATGGCTTTCATATATAATTCAAAAAGTTGGATCGAAAGGAGAATATCATCATGCATTTTATTGCAATTGTCGGTACCAACACAAAACAGTCTACTAACCGCAAACTCCTTAGCTTTATGGCAAAACATTTTTCATCAGAGGCTAATATTGAACTTTGTGAGATTAGAAACATCCCTATGTTTAATGAAAATAAACCACAAAATGACGACCCGGTAGAAGTCAAAGAGTTAACCAGTAAAGTTTTACAAGCAGATGGGGTTATTATTGGTTGCCCTGAATATACTCACTCGTTTCCTTCTTCACTCAAAAGTGTTCTTGAATGGCTGTCGTATCGTGTTCATCCGTTAGCAGAAAAACCAATCATGTTAGTTGGAGCTTCTAAATACGCAACTGGTGCATCTCGTTCGCAGAATCAAGTACGCGAGATCCTCGATTCTCCTGGTGTAAGTGCGATAGTATTACCGGGTAATGAATTTTTGCTTGGTAATTCATATGATGCTTTTGACTCTGCAGGAAATATTAAAGATAAAAAAACGATCGATTTTTTGGAACAATGCTTTAGTAATTTTCTAGAATTTGTAAATAATAATAGCGCTGTTAGTCAAAAACCAGTAGGTACTACTTCAAATAAAACTAATGAAGAATTTGTAAAGGAGAATAAAACGATGAACACTATTAAAGATATTCGCTGGGATGCTATCTATGATGTTGTTGTCTTAGGTTTTGGAGGTGCAGGAGCTACCGCAGCACGTTTTGCAGCTGATGATGGTGCAAAAGTTTTGCTCGTGGATTCTGCACCAGAAGGTCATGAAGGAGGGAACACGCGTTATGCCGCACAGTTGGTCGGTTCAGGAGACGATTTTGACGGATTAAAGAAATATTATAAAAACTTAACGTTCCCAATGAATCTCGATGAAGAAATGATCGATACCTATGTTGAAGGTATGGTTGGAATACAAGATTATTTGAAAAAATATTTAGATGCTGAACCGGTAAGTTGGCGACACGATGATTTTGAAGGCAAAGAAGTTGCCAAATCGATTATTGCAGAATTCCCAGAATTTCCAGGTGCCCAAACACACGACCTAGCGACTGTTCATCAGGGCGTATTTGATGCTGCACTTTGGCAAAATTTAAAACAACAGGTTAGCAAACGTAGTGATAAAATTGAAGTTATGTACAGCACGCCCGCAAGAAAATTGATTCAAGATCCGACTACTAAAGCAATTTGTGGAGTGGTTATTGAGCGTGAACATGTTTTACGAAATATTAAGGCTCAAAATGGTGTTGTCCTTGCCATGGGTGGATTTGAAAATAATCAACAATATATTGAAGACTTTCTTGGGGCCAAAAAGCTTACTCCGTTGGGAAGTATTTATAATAAAGGCGCAGGTATCAAAATGGCACAAGAAGTTGGCGCAGATCTTTGGCATATGAATAATTTTGAATCACTTGGATTACTACATGGAATGGCCTTTTCTGTGGAAGATGATGAGCGTGGTCGTTTAATGATTGGAGCGCAAAACCAAGTACTTTCTAATGGTAGTATTTTGGCAGTCGGCGATGATGGTACTCGTTATTTTAATGAAAGTGAAGAAAATCGGCACGGTCATATCAAGAACCATGGTTCCTGGAAAGTACCGTTGAACCAGGTACATCCATATTTGATTTTTGACCAAACAAAGAAAAATGAATTAGACAAGGATGATATCATAAGTAAATATGAGTCTTACCGGAATAACTTGATAAAAGCTGATTCAATCGCGCAGCTAGCTAAACTGATCGATGTTGATGAAGCGGTACTGAAAGAAACAATTGTCCGTTTTGATAATGCTGCTAAAAACAAAGAGGAAACTGAATTTCACCGTGATCCAAAAACGTTACGTGTATTTGATAAAGGCCCGTTTTATGCTATTAAAATGGCGCAAACTGTGTTGAATACTCAAGGCGGGCCAAGACGTAATTCCCGTTCTGAAGTTTTGAATCCTGACGCACAACCGATTCCGCATCTATATTCAGCTGGTGAATTAGGTGGTATTTGTGCCAACCATTATCAAGGCGGTGGTAATCTAGCAGAATGTTTGATTTTCGGTAAAATTGCTGGACAAAATGCCGCAGTTCCCAAAGTTGATGAATTATCTATTAGTTATTTAAGTGACACAGCTGAAGAAAACAACACAGAAAGACCTAAATCATTCACTTTGGGGAATGACAATACGACTGAAGAAAAATTTACAACCGGTAAGGATCAATATATTGGACGTAGTGCAGCAGGTATCGGTGGTGAAGTTGTTGTTCGCCTTACCTCTGATTCGAAAAAGAATATTAAAAACGTTGAAATATTAAAGCAAAGTGAAAGCGGCGACGTTGGTTTAGAGGCCTTAGAAAAGATGCCAGAAGAAATGGTTACTAAAAATAAAATTGATGTTGATGCTATTTCTGGTGCCTCTGTTTCCAGTAAAGCGTTGAAGTCTGCCGTAGCGGATGCTTTGAATCAGGTTAATTAATTGGAGGAATGACAAATGAACTTTGTTGCTATTGAGGGAACGAATGCTGACTTTTCGTACAACCGGTTTTTACTACACTATATCCGAAATCATTTTGTATCAAAACACGTTATCGAAGTTTGCGAAATAGCTAATCTTCCGGTTTTTAATGCTGATTTAGATGTCAAAAAGCAACCTGTTGTACTTGAATTGGCAAAAAGGGTAGAAAAGTCAGATGGTGTAATTATTGCTACACCTGAATATGATCATTCGATCCCTGCTGTATTAAAAAGTACGATCGAGTGGCTATCTTATCAATTAAATTCATTCTCTAAAAAACCAGTGTTTATCATAGGTGCTTCATATGGACCACAGGGATCTGCCCGAGCCCAATTGCATTTGAGGCAGATTCTTAGTTCACCTGACGTTATGGCAAATGTTTTACCCGGGAATGAATTTCTTTTAGGTAATGTTACTCAACAATTTGATGACGAACAAAACTTAAAGGATGCTGCTATCATTGAAAAATTGGAAGTTAGTTTTAACGATTTTATCACATATACGTCCACTTTTAAGAAATAAAAATGGCGTGGTTTCAGTGTTGAAATATA
>JAKDZT010000215.1 GCA_030462125.1 Tetragenococcus sp. | reverse complement strand
ATCCCTATAAACAAACTCTTTTATTTATAATACTCCAAATACCAATCAATAAACTTATCCACGCCGTCTTGAATAGTTGTTTCTGGTTTAAAGCCAATATCTCGATATAAGTCCTCAACATTTGCATAAGTCTCTGGAACATCTCTAGGCTGTAGATCCATATAATTCTTTTTAGCAATTTTTCCTAATTTATTTTCAATGGCTTCAACAAATTCCATTAAGCGTACTGGACTGTTGTTTCCAATGTTATAAATTTTATAAGGCGCGCTAGATGAACTTGGATCTGGATCAGCACCGGTCCACTCTGGATTAGGAGTAGCGGGTTTATTTACTAAGCGGCTGACAGCTTCTACAATATCATCAACATAAGTAAAATCACGCAACATTTTCCCGTGATTGTATACATCAATCGCTTCGTCATTAATAATCGCTTTAGTAAATTTAAATAATGCCATATCCGGTCTACCCCATGGTCCGTATACTGTAAAGAAGCGTAACCCTGTCGTTGGTAAATTGTATAAATGACTATAAGTATGTGCCATTAGCTCGTTTGATTTTTTAGTAGCAGCATATAGGCTAAATGGACGATCAACATTACCCGAAGTGTTAATTGGCTTGTTTATATCCTATCCGATCCCGGACATTTTTGAAAGACCATTGTATTGATTTCTTCTAGCTTCTCAAAAAACCATTAATTTAAATCTTCTAAGTGAAATCATTGATAACTTGTCAACGAAGTGAGTATTGCGGACGGATAGAGCCAGCTGTGCGGAATTTAGAGCCAGTGAATGCGGAGAAATAAGCCAGTCAGTGCGAAAGAAAGAGCCACTGATAGTCCAAGACTACAAGTAGCTCATTATCTGTTATTCTTTTAAAGCTTCCTCCATATATTGAATCGCTAGTTGAACCATATCATCTGTTGAAGGCTGCTGTTTATCTCCTAAGTAATAAGGAAGTAAAAGGGCCTCTAGTTCTTCCATCACTAATGGAGGAAGGTAACGGTGAAAATAATATAAGGCAAGTCGCTTTTCCACTTCTTCTGAAATCATTTGAACGCCCCCAAGCCATGTCGTTCACGCATAGAGATTTCTCCATCTAGCAGGACTTTATAAGAATCATGGACAATACGATCAAGAATAGCGTCTGCTACAAGGGCATCTTCTAATTTCTCGTACCATCCTTCAGGGGCTGTTTGAGAACAAAAAATCGTCGAAGTTGTTTTTAAACGAGCTTCGATAATTTCAAACAAGGTATAGACGTATTCTTCTGGCAGCGCCGTCAATAACCATTCGTCAATAATAAGGAGGTCGACTTTTTTATATTTGGTGATCAATTTTCGAAAACTGCCATCAGCTTCATTTTTAGCGACGAGAAATTCATCTAACAGTTCTGGCAGACGAATATATTTTACTTTGTAGTGTTGACGACAAGCTTGTATGCCTAAGGCGTTCGAAAGCCATGTTTTTCCGCTACCAGATGCGCCCATGATAATAATATTTAAATGGTGCTGTATATAATTTCCAGAGGCTAATTCAAGCAGTAGGGGCTTATCAAGATGTCGATCGGCATGATATTCAATGTCTTCTACCGCTGCACTGGGGTCACTGAATTTTGCTTGCTTGATTAATCGTTGTAATTTATTGGATTTTCTTCGAGAGTATTCCTGATCGACTAGTAAGTTCAGTCGGTCTTCAAAAGGCATGTCTTGAAAATCTGGGGTTCCCATTTGCTCTTTGTAAGCTTCTGCCATTGCGCTCATTTTCATTTCTGTTAATTTACGTAGGGTTTCTTCATTTATCATTTGTTTTTCCTCCAAAATAATCTGCTCCACGAACAAATCCGTAGGATTGATTCGTTTGCGTTTCGGTTAATTTTCCTTGTTCTTTGATTTTCTCTCTTTTTTTATTTCGATTTAAAATCGTTTTATATACTGTAACTGTAGGGCTTGAAGAGGCAAGTAGTATATTTTGAGCGGCCAATTCTAATGCTTCATTGGAATGGTTTCGAGATAAATTTCTTAGGCTTATGATTTGATGGAGCGCTTTCTTTTCTGGGCTACGATTTAATAATATTTCAATAAATTCAAGCATGTTTTTTCCAATGCCTTCTGCCCATTCTCGACTATTTTCAGGTGTGTGTTCCATAAACAGACGGTGATTGTCTGGCATATGCTCGGTAAGCGTCGCATATTGTCCAATCGTTCCTTTTAAGCGCTTATGGGATGCAATGCGACTCTCTTTGAAGTATACTTCAATTAAGTCCTTAGAGAGACGAATATCTACGTCACTCTGGATATATTCATAAGGAACGGAGTAGTACATGCGATCCACTTGAATGTGGTAATTTAGTTGAACTTTCGCCGTTCGCCATTCGGATAATTTCAAGCGTGTAGAGCGAAGAGGGTGAAGGTGAGGCTTCTCTTCTTCGTTGTACACTTGGATCCGTGAGCCAGGTCTTTTTTGAAACACTTCGTTATTCATTTTTTCTAGCTTATGCCAAAGCTTTTGGTTTAAATCAAGCAAATCAAAACATTGGATATGCCGTAAGGAAGCAATGATTTGTCTTGAGACAAACCCAACGGTTCCTTCCACACTTGCCTTATCTTTCGGTTTCCGTACACGACTTGGAATAATGACAGTATGATAGTAATCCGCTAGTTCACGATAGGCTTCATTCAACTTCGGTTCACTTCCTTGAGTTTTTATAACACCTGTCTTGAGATTATCTGGAACAATGGCTTCTGGAACGCCTTGAAAATACTCAAAAGCATGAATGTGAGCGGTCAGCCAACTTTCAGACGTCATATCTAAAAAGCCTTCTACATAGCTATATTGACTATAGGGAAAAGTCGCAATAAACACATAGATTTTGAACGGGTTTCCTCCCGAACGGTTATTTAATGCGAGCGTAGATCCTGCCCAATCGACCTCCAAAAGCTCACCTGGTTTACGACGTTGAGGCATCGTGGCTTTATATTTTTTCGCATATTTTCCGTATTTTTCAGCGAATGTCCGGTAAGCATAAGGAATTTGCCCATTTAACCGAGATTGTTCAGAATACTCCGTATGGAGAAGTTTTAGAGTCATATTTTTCTTCTGGAGTTCTTTATGAACAAATTCCCAATCTGGTGGTGCATAGCCTTTCTCAACCGCTTGCTTCTCCGGAAAGAGAAACGTTTCAAGCCATGGGTCTGTGTACTCTTCTGTCCATTCAACGAATCCACGTTTTTTCGCACGTTGAATGACATCTGAAACAGTATTCCGAGCGCTTCCTACACTCGTGCTAATGGTTCGCTGGGACA
>JAKDZT010000214.1 GCA_030462125.1 Tetragenococcus sp. | reverse complement strand
CTACTGATATACTATTTATATCATCCCTACTTAAATCTGTCAACAGATACTACTTAAAATTGTTAAATAACCTGAATTTAAATATTCATTAATCATCGATCTTTATTAATGATCATCTTAATCAAGATAAAATATAGTATGATTAATCATCTGTCAACAAATCGATTTGATCTGCGATCGTTTTTTGTTTACTCGGGTAAAGATGACCATAAATATCGTAAGTCGTTTGGATGGATTCATGACCTAATCTTTCTTTTATTAAATAAGGTTCAGCACCAAAGTTAATCAGCATTGCTACATGAGAATGTCGAAAATCATGTATTCGAATTGAATCAAGCTGTGAGTTACGCTTTAATAGTTGCTCATACTTTTTCCTTAAATTTCCGGAATCTAAAAAATGAAAAGGAGTAACTTCAAAAACTCTCATTGATTCAGGGCTAATTTCTGGGTGATAAGGTTGCAACTTCGTTAACTGTCTCTTTCTCCATTTATCTAAAAAAGAAGCTAATTTTTGATTGATTGAAATACGTCTCATCCCTGCTTTTGTTTTGGTCTCAGAAAAATATTCTATTCCGTTAATTTTTATTACAGTTTTATTTACGTAAATCATATTTTGTTTAAAATCAACATCCTCCCAATTAAGTGCTAAAATTTCGCCTTTCCGCATTCCTGTGTAAAATGCTAGTCTGAAAAATACTTTAAAAATTTTTTCATGATCTAATATTGATCTTTCAAATGCCAAGTATTCCTCTAGTGTCCAGTAACTCATTTGTATTTTTTTTAACGGTAGTTTTTTCATTAACCGACAAGGATTATCACTAAGAACTTGATATCTAATGGCTACGTCAAGTATCTTCTTCAAAAGTACCATAATCTTATTAACAGTATTATTATTTAGACCTTTACCTAATAAATTTTCCCTAAAGACGTTTATCGATTGATAATCCAGTTTTGAAACGATAGAATCACGGAAATATTCTTCTATATGTGCATAATAATTATATTTCTGGGAAGTAAGGTAACTTATCTTTTTATCCTTATAATCTTCAGTCATTAGTAATTCAAATAAAAGCTGAACAGTATATATTTCTTTAGGCATTTTTTGATTTAGCAGAACAATCCTTAATTCTTGTTCTTTTCTCTCTGCTTCACTTTTACTAAAAAAATTCTTTCTAACAATTCTTTTTCGTTTTCCAGTAACTGGATTAGTAGTTGAAATATCTAACAGCCAATAACGTTTTTTCTTATCTTTTCTGACTGACAACATCCCTTCTCCTATTCTATAATAACTTTGTTCCAATTATCTTCTCAATAGTTTGTGTAGGTACTTTTCCAATTTTCCGGTTCTTGTAATAATCAAAGCCTTCTTTAATTAGAAGTTTTTTTGCCTTTGTAATAATCTTTTTCGCCATATATTCTGAATAACCTAATTGAATTAAATCTATTTTGGTCATAATTTTTTGCAAAAGTAATACCTCCTTCAAAAATTTCCAAAATTTCAATGATCGTAATAATTCTTACGTTCAAATAAAAATTACTATTAACTGTGTTCGTCAAACACCATAGGTTTTTACCTCTCTCCAGTCTGTGGACAGCCTTGCGGAAGTATCATTATCCTCTAGTAAATTATTGCGTTTAAGTTTGACTCAACTTAAATTGATTAAACATGTTTATTCACTCGCTCCGCAAAATTTTTGCATCGTGGCGTCATGTTAATCTTGCTCCTACTAGATTAAAGTAGTTAATAGTTTGCTATTCAATTGTCAAAGAACAGATAATAGAATAAAAATGAACATTCATTTCTTTTTCCAAGCTCCTTTCACAAGAAACTTGGAAAAGGAAACCAATATTTTACTTTCAAAGTTCCTAATTTATTAAACGATACTGCCAATACCCTCTCTTAACTTTCTCAACATTGAAGGTCGAATCCTTATTCATACGAGCTAAAATGTTACTACAAAAATTCCCGTAAGAAAGACTAAGACTGTTATTCTCCATTAATTGAGTGTAAATTTCTTTTGTCGAAAGTGGAACATCACTTTCTTTTAATAATGAAGAAATTTTAGGGGCAAGGTCTTGGTAGGAATTTTTATTGCTTCTGATAGTTTTGTATTTTTGATCCATATACTGTTGATAGATAGATTCTATTTTTAAGAAGTTCTTTTCTAATGAATGAGAAGTTTCTTCATTTTGGATATCTTTGCTGTTTCGTTTCATCATATTTAACAATTGTATTAATTGATCTAACTCATACAAAGTTCTATCTATCTGATTAAAAAAACGTAAAGATATATTTTCCTTCATTAACTCTTCTCCTCCTCTCAGATAATGATAAAGCTTTCGCATTTCTAGAGGACTTATTCGTTCAAACTTACCAAAAAATACCGAAAAGTATCTGGTGTTCTCAAAACCCAATTTTTCTGCGATATTTGCTATTGAGAAGTCACTTTCTATCACGAGTTGCTTGGCTTTTTGATATTTCAGTTGATTAAAAAAATTTATCGGGCTAATATCTACAGCATCTTGGAACATTTTTTGTAATTTTGTTTGGCTAATATTAAACATTTCACAAAAATCACTAAGTGTAAGATCTTTATCAAGATTTTCCATCATAAAACTTATTAAGTTTAAAACTTGGTGATCCCCTTCTAACAGAAGTTTATTCCATTCCAAAATTTGAGCGACAAAACATTCAGTAAACCCTCTCAAGTCATATTGAACATTCTTTTTGTTAAAACAATAAAATAAATAAAGTCCCCTCTGCTTTAATTCATTACTTGCTTTTAGTGGAAGGATAAATTTTTTATTTGTATGATGCCTTAATTTAATATCTAGTAATTCTGTAGTTGAATAATTATATAGTAAATTCTTTATTCCAGTGTTGCCTAATATTATTTTTGGTTTTAAAAATTGACTAATACTTTCTCGATGTTCCAGCGAAATAAGCAAAGAAGTTCTTGTTTTGTTTTGAAGCGGAGTTAAATCTGAAAGAGTATCATAATGTGTAATATTCTCGATTAATTTGTTGTTTAAAAGCTCCATAATTTTCACCCCTAAACCTATATTTTCTCCTTAACTACTTTTTACCATTTTTTATAAATAAAAAATAGAAGTTATAGCAAAGTGTGATAGTTAATGGAAAAAAATAGATATTTTTGTGTAATCTTGTATAAAATTTGTCAAAGTTTTATTTATTTTGGTTAATACTAGGCTGTAGTTAAGGTGATTAAAATAATTAAAACATCTAAAAATTGGATTTACGTCAATATCTTGGACACATTTTTCGAGAGTCTTTTTTCGAAACGA
>JAKDZT010000213.1 GCA_030462125.1 Tetragenococcus sp. | reverse complement strand
GTGAATTAAGTTCGTACTTTTTCTCACAAAATTAGTACAGTTTTTAAAAATAAAAAATACAGTATGTAATCATTCATATCTCAGTTAATTTAACTTGATATGAAAAATGGTTATAATTAGCAGTTTGCTAATAGTGTTTTTCATTATAGGCAAAAATTATGATGTCAGTTATTTTGTCCTATATCCGAAAATAGGACATGAATCGACGAATGTTTTGACCTATTTTTCTGGATAGGACACTATTCTACCAAATTTTTGACCTATAGCCATCGTTTATGTTTAATAATGTAATCGTTGTCATTCCATTCTTCTGAAATTTTCCCATTGTCTACTAGAAAGATTCTAAATAAAAATATCAGAGCAAGCTAATTTCTCACTCTGATACTCATTTCCATTTTTCTATCATTAATTTTACACGAAAACTAACGTTCTACTTTTTGTTCTTATTAAAATATTTGCTAATCGCATCCAAAATATATTCACTAGCAAATCCATCGCCATAAGGATTTTGAGCTTGCGCCATCGCCGTATGAATTCGTTTATCGTTTAATAAAATTTTGATTGATTGGTAGACTTCCTCTTCTTGGGTACCGATTAGTTTTAATGTTCCCGCGTCAATGCCTTCGGGTCGCTCGGTTGTATCTCTTAAAACAAGTACCGGTACACCTAACGAGGGAGCTTCTTCTTGTACCCCTCCAGAATCGCTTAAAACTAAATAGCTATTGGCTATAAAATTATGAAAATCAACCACATCTAAGGGTTCTACCAACTGAACATTACTTAAATCCGCTAATTTTTCTTGAGCCAATTTGCGTACTTGCGGATTTTTATGCATCGGAAAAACAATAGAAACATCTGAAAATTCTTTAGCAATCCGTCTTAAAGCGGAGAATACTTGTGTCATTGGTTTGCCCAAGTTTTCCCGCCGATGCATAGTAAGGATCAATTGACGTTGCCCATTTGACGCTAAAGAAGGCGCAGTGTAGTCTTTTCTTACGGTAAATTTCATCGCGTCAACAGCTGTATTACCGGTAACGACAATTGCCTTTTCAGGGTGATTTTCGGCTAATAAATTCTGTTTGCTTTGTTCAGTCGGAGCAAAGAATAAATCGGCTAATGCATCAGTCATCTGTCTATTCGCTTCTTCGGGAAATGGTGAATACTTATTCCAAGTCCTTAATCCAGCTTCTACATGCCCGATTCGCACTTGTTGATAAAAAGCTGCAGTAGCGGCCGCAAACGTCGTAGTAGTATCCCCATGAACAAGTACCATATCTGGCTGTTCTTTTTGTAAGATGGGCTGTAAATCGAGTAAGACTTTTGTTGTAATATCCGTTAATGTTTGCCCTTGAGCCATGATATCTAAATCATAATCAGGGAGAATATCAAAAATCTGTAATACTTGATCTAACATATCACGATGTTGAGCTGTAATCACTGTTTTGGCTATAAAACGTTTGTCATTTTTTAATGCGTTAACAACGGGTGCCATTTTAATCGCTTCTGGCCGCGTGCCAAATATGGATATCACTTTAATCGGCATCTCTTTCACCTCAGCCTTATTTTATCAGACAAAGCAAAAACAAGCTATGCTTATATGGTATCACCGTTAAAGATTGAATTTTTTACAATCGCATAATCCACTGTTCGAATGGAATCTAAGTCTTTGCCACCGGCATAAGAAATAGAAGATTGTAAATCTTGTTGCATTTCAACCAAAGTGTCTTTAAAAGAACCTTTATGAACGACCCAGATCTTTTTGCCTTCAACATTTTTCTTTTCGCCCTTTTGAAACTCAGAAGCAGAGCCAAAATATTCTTTGTAAACCGTCCCGTCTTCCACTTTTGTTTCACCAGGAGATTCTTCATGACCTGCAAATAAAGAGCCGATCATCACCATCGTTGCACCAAAGCGTACAGATTTAGCAATATCGCCATGGTCGCGGATCCCACCGTCAGCAATGATTGGTTTTCTGGCTGCCTTTGAACACCAATGTAAAGCAGCTAATTGCCAGCCACCTGTGCCAAATCCAGTCTTTAATTTCGTAATGCAGACTTTGCCGGGACCAATTCCAACTTTTGTTGCATCTGCTCCTGCATTTTCTAATTCACGAACAGCTTCGGGTGTGCCGACATTACCGGCAATGACAAAAGTACTCGGCAGGTTCTTTTTTATATATTGAATCATCGCAATAACTGAATTTGAATGGCCATGGGCAATATCAATTGTGATATAATCAGGCACAAGGTTTTCTTTTGCTAATTCATCGACAAAAGTGTATTCGCCTTCTTTAACACCTACACTAATGGATGTAATTAACTCTTTTTGCTTCATTCTTTTTATAAATGGAATTCTTGCTTGTTCATCAAAGCGGTGCATAATATAAAAATAACTATTTTCGGCCAAAAATTCTGAAATAGACTCATCTACGATCGTTTGCATATTCGCTGGCACTACTGGCATTTTGAATGTATGTTTCCCTAAAGTAACGCTCGTATCACATTCTGAGCGGCTGTCGACGATACATTTATTCGGTATTAACTGAATATCTTCATAATCAAACACTTGCATGTCAAACATCGATAACATCCTCTCGCTTCATTCGTTAATTTTTCCAAACCTCTAACAACTTAGCGTAAAATAAGCTCATTTGCAATTAAAGTCTTGATTTTAACTAAAGAAAATAGCCGATCGTTCGCTTCTTACGAACAATCGGCTATTTTTAAGGTAACTTATTACCAGCTGCTATATAAAGTTGGTACCAATCTTTTCTGCTTAACTCAATCTTAGAGGCATGGGCGATTTCTTCAATGCGTTGTATATTCATCGTTCCTGCAATTACTTGCATTTGAGAAGGATGACGTAAGATCCAAGCTGAAGCAAGACCATTTGGTGTCGTGTTATATTTTTCAGCTAGTTCGTCTAATTTTTCATTTAATTCAGGGAAACGTTTGTTTCCGATAAAAACTTCTTTAACGGAGCTGGCTTGATAAGGCGACCATGCTTGAACTGTCATATTTTCTAAACGAGAAAATTCTAAAATCTCACCATCACGTACATTCGCTTGTTCTTCTTTGCGGTTGACATATAAACCTTCATCAATCATCCCTGTATGCATGAGCCCAAATTGTAATTGGTTCGCTTCTAGTGGTTGTTTAACTACACTTTGTAGTAGCTTGATCTGTGCTGGATTATGATTACTTACGCCAAAATGACGAACTTTGCCTTGTGTAGCTAACTCATCAAAAGCTGCTGCTACTTCTTCAGGTTCCATCAATGTATCAGGACGATGTAAAAGCAAAGAATCCA
>JAKDZT010000212.1 GCA_030462125.1 Tetragenococcus sp. | reverse complement strand
TTGCTATGATGATGTGAACAAGGCTGTTTCAAGCAGTAACGGAAAATTATATGAGCTTGGCAACGCCTCACGTGAATTTTCTGATATTGAAAAAGGGATTCGCCTCGTAAAGGAACACCAGGTTGATTTGGTCATCGGTGCCGGTGGAGCGAGCGTTATGGATGCTGCAAAATTGATTGCTTTCGGAGCTTATCATACAGAAAACTTTGGGATGACTATGTGAAAGGCGAAAAAGATCCTTATGGTCTTGAAAAACTACCATTAGTTCTAATACCTACTTATCCTTCTAGCGGTTCAGAATACGGGCTGGGCGCTGTTGCAGCCGATGCAAGAACAGATGATTTTGGCACAGCCTATGGAATTGCAGCGGATATTGCGTTACTTGCTCCAAAATATTCTTTATCCTTAGGAGCTGAAATGACGACATATACTGGACTTGTGACTTTAGTTCAGTTATCAGCCTCTACCATTGGTGACAAAAATCCAGTATCCTATGACATTGGAATTTCTCTGATTCGCAACGTCTTGAAAGCTACAAAACAGTTGCAGGAAAACCCGGATGACCTGGATGCTAGAGGAGTTATTCTCTATGGCGCATCTATTTCCACATCCGGTAGTTTAGGACTAGGAAAAGAAGAAAACTACGCTTATGATATCTATCAAGTCGAGTTTGTTCCGGAAGTGTTGTTTGATTCTTCTTACCGAAAAGCTCTGACAACGCTGTTTCCTCGCTTCTTAAAAGTAATGGCAAAATATCATACAAAAGATATCCAAGATTATTATAAGGATGCTTTCGGTTACGAGGGGAATGTGACAGAGTCTGCGAAAAAAATGGTGGCACTGTTTTCTGAACTAGGTATTGATATGTACTTTGATGGAGAGTTTTCGGCAGAATCAATTGAACAAATACCGATAGCTTCTGTGTTAACACAGGAAGAAATATTAGATATCGTCACAGATTCCATGCGATGAAATGGTGTAAGTGAGTAGAGCCGTGCTCATCTTGATTTACTATAAAAAAATAAATCGTACAAAGATAAAAGACGTTTCTGTAAAAAGAAGCGTCTTTTATCGTATGTGAGGCAGAATATTAGTTACGAAAAATTTAAACTTTATTTGACTTAGAGTCGACTAAAAGCTGTATGCTGTTACTATCTTACGAAAGGGGCCAAACGTACGAGGAGTCAAAATATAGAAGTTCGTTTGAAAGACTCAGAAAGTTGTTAGAGAAGTGAATGTATTTCGCAATAAGTTGTGAAAAGGATTACAGCAGTATGAGTAATTAGAATAATGAAAGAAGGGATCGCATGAAAAAAATATTTTTACTTACTTTTTCTAGTCTATTGTTACTTACAGGATGTGCTGGAAGTGAAGATGACAACGAAGCAAGTCAAGAGGGAAATAACGAAAGTTCAATAGAACAAACTTCATCGGATGAAATTGTGCCTACCGATCAGTATGGAAGAGGCGCGCAATCAGACGGTCAGGATACAAATGATGAGGAAGATCCAATGAGAGAATTATCCGAAGATTCAGACGAGATTATCGTTTACTTTTCAAGAAGTGGGAATACAGAAAACTTAGTGAGAATGGTTCAAGATCAAACAGAAGCAGACGTTTTGGAACTAACTCTGGAAGATCCTTACCCTGCAGATTATGATGAAACAACTGATCGGGCAGATGAAGAAAGAGAAAACGATGATTTACCAGAAATTAATACTGAGATGCCTGATTTTGATCAATACGATCGTGTCTATTTAGGCTATCAAACATGGTCAATGACATTATCTAACCCTATCGCTAGCTTTTTAGAAGATAATGGGGAAGAGCTAGACGGAAAGACCATTTATCCATTTTCAACGAATGCTGGATATGGCGAAGGGGATACGCTTGATCGGATACAAGAAATGCTGCCCAATAGTACGGTTGAAGAAAGTTTTTCTGTAGAAGATGAAGATGCTGCCTCATCACAAGATGAACTGGAAAGTTGGTTAGCAGATTAATAAAAGATTTTTTGTTATGATCCTTCATTAAAAAATTGCCAAAATGATTTTAAATGAAAATAAATTCATTCGAAGGGAAGAGGAGGAAACAGATGAAATCGGTTTTTAAAATGTTATTGTTCACTTCAACAGTCATTACTTTAGCTGGTTGTGCTTCAGACGAGCCAGAAGAAACAAACAGTTCTGGCGGTAATGAAGATAGTGCCGAGTTTAGTGCTGCTGATCGTGATCCAGAACGGACATTAATTGCTTATTTTTCAATGCCAGAAACAGGAGGTACAGATGCAGTAGCTGGTTCTAGTCGGGTCGTTACTGAGGAAGACGAAGTATTGGGAAATACAGAGCAAATGGCTTACTGGATGGAAGAAGAAACTGGAGCTGTTCTTTTTCAAATAACCACTGTAGAAGATTATCCTGGAGACCATGACGAATTAGTAGAACAAGGGGAAGAGGAAAATGAAACTAACTTTCGGCCAGAAATTGCTGAACAAATTGAAAACTTAGATGATTATGACACCATTTTGTTAGGGTATCCTATTTGGGTTTATGATCTTCCAAGCGTACTCTATAGTTTCTTAGAAGAGACAGATTTTTCCGGAAAAACAATTATCCCATTTAATGCTCATGGAGGCAGTAGATTTGGTGATACAAGAGAGACCATTGCTGAGTTACAACCAGACGCTGATGTTGAAATTGATAACGGATTGACTATCTCAAGAGATGATGTTCCTGATGCTCAACAAGAAGTGCTAGATTGGGCTCAAGATATTGGCTATTGACAATAATTGTATCAATAAAACGCAATCTTAATCAGATTGCGTTTTATATTGTCTATTCTTTTGTTAGCTTTTCCAAAAACATTGCTCGTTCTGTCTGGCAAACTTCTAGAGTATTAGACTCGATCGCATTTTTATAAAAGTTACACTTATAATCAATTGTTTCTAACATTTCTTCTAATTCGTTAATTTCGGCAAGGACTGTTTTTCTTTTATCAAGAAAAAGTTTATAGCGGTCTTCAACGGTTTCCATTCCTTGATTACACCAATCAATGTATTGTTTGATTTCTTTTAATTCCATCCCAGTCTTTTTTAGACAATCAATCGTATTTAACATGAGAAAATCTTTTTCTTTGAAAACTCTATTTCCTGAATCATCTCTTTCGACAAACGGTAACAATCCCATTTTGTCATAGTATCTTAACGTGTGCGTACTGATCTCTAGCTTCTTTGCGACTTGGCCAACACTATAACTAATGTTAAAAACCTCCTTCTAAAATATTAAAATAATGATACGTTTTATTTGTCATAGAGTCAACTCTAAGGGGTA
>JAKDZT010000037.1 GCA_030462125.1 Tetragenococcus sp. | reverse complement strand
AGCGTCTTTTTTGTAAGGAGTGCGATCGAACAAAAACTTCTTTAAATAATATAATAACGTAAAAAACAACGAACTTACGGGAAAAAGGCTACGGTTTTGTTTGGTAACGTTGTATTTGCCGTTGATATTCTGATTGTGTGATTTTCTTGTCGTCCCAAAGCAATAACCATAAGGTAATTAAAGGGCTAACAAATAAAATGGAAACAAAGAGACCAAAATGTCCAATAATAATTCCAATTAACAATACGGCAATTATAAAACCAAAACGACGGATTCCTTTCATTATGTATACCACCTTTCTAGATGAGAACTAACGTTTGTATATTCATTATACGAATCTTTGTTCCCTTTGTAAAGCAAAAAATAAAAGATCTTCGAAAAAACGAAGATCTTGCTTGTTATGGAGTTAAAAGTGCCGGTAAAGTCCCACAACTTGACCTAAAATTTTAACTATTGGCAAAATGATAGGTTCCATAAAATCATTTTCTGGCTGTAATCGAATATAGTCCTTTTCTTTATAAAACCTTTTGCAAGTTGCTTCGTCTTCTTCAGTCATGGCAATGACGATGTCGCCATTTTCGGCAAAGTCTTGCTTACGAACAATCACTTGATCGCCGTCTAAAATACCAGCGTTAATCATACTTTCTCCTCGGATGGTTAACATAAATAATTGACCATCTTGGGTCGTTAAATTAGGAGGAATAGGGAAATAATCCGAAGCTTCTTCAACGGCTAAAATAGGCTCGCCAGCAGTGACTGTTCCCAACATAGGGATGCTTTCTTGTTGGACACCAATGGTTTCTAAACCTAAAGCAGTTAATTCAATGGCTCGTGGTTTTGTAGGATCACGTTGGATTAAGCCCTTTTTTTCTAAACGGGATAAATGACCGTGCACAGTTGAAGTAGAAGATAAACTTACACCTTCACCGATTTCTCTAACAGTAGGGGGATAGCCTTTTTGATCAACACATGTATGAATAAATTTTAGTACTTCAGTCTGTCGATTTTCTGTACGTTTTGCCAAAGTTAACACCTTCTTCTCTCTTATTAATTAAAGTTTAGCATAACTCAAGCCGGAATTCAAACAAACGTTCGCCTTAAATTCATTGCTTAAGATTGTTTTTTGCGCTATCTTTGTGTAAGATGAAAAAGAGGAGGGAGACACAATGATATCAGACGAAAAGATCAATCGTATTAATGAATTAGCAAAAAAGAAAAAAGAACAAGGATTGACTGATGATGAAGCAAAAGAACAAAAGGATTTACAACAAGAATATTTAAAATCATTTCGTGGAGGAATGAGAAAACATATTGAAGGTATGAAGGTAGTTGATCCTGAGGGCAAAGATGTAACACCAGAAAAGCTAAAAGAAATTCAAAAGAAGAAAGGAATACATGACCGTAAATAATTCGTGTATCCCTTTTCAAATTTAGTTGAAAAATGGTCCCTTATCTTTTATAATAAGATAAGATTAAAAGTAAATTTAACCTAAATAGGAGGCGTTCGTATTGTTTGATGAAATTGATGAATTAGGGGTTAATACCTTACGGACATTAAGTATTGACGCTGTTGAAAAAGCGAGCTCAGGGCACCCGGGCTTGCCTTTAGGAGCTGCGCCTATGGCTTATGCTCTGTGGACAAAGTATATGAAAGTAAACCCGAAAACTTCTAGAAATTGGATTGATCGAGACCGTTTTGTTTTATCAGCTGGACATGGTTCGGCTTTGTTATATAGCTTATTACATTGTTCGGGCTATGATATCTCGATTGATGATCTAAAGAATTTTCGCCAATTTGGCAGTAACACACCAGGTCACCCGGAAGTCGGCGACATTGATGGTGTAGAAGCGACTACTGGCCCATTAGGACAAGGACTTGCAATGGCTGTAGGTATGGCTATGACAGAAGCGCATTTGGCTGCTCAATATAATAAGAAAGACTTTTCCATTATTGATCATTATACTTACGCCTTAGCTGGAGATGGCGATTTAATGGAAGGTGTATCACAAGAAGCTTCTTCTTTAGCAGGGCATTTACAATTAGGGAAGTTGATTGTTCTCTATGATTCCAATGATGTTTCTTTAGACGGCCCTGCAGCTAAAGCGTTTACTGAAGATGTAGGAAAACGCTATGAAGCTTACGGATGGCAGTATTTGTACGTAGAAGACGGTACTGATATGGAAGCTATTGCTAAAGCTATTGAACAAGGACAAAAGAACACAACACAGCCGACATTCATTGAAGTAAAAACGGTGATCGGTTTCGGTTCACCAAAAGAAGGAACTTCGGCAGTTCATGGTGCTGCCTTAGGCGAAGAAGGCGTTGCTGCTGCTAAAGAATTCTTTGGTTGGGACTATCCAGAATTTACAGTGCCAGACAAAGTGGCGACTCGCTTTAAAGAAACAATGATCGATCAAGGCGAACAAGCTGAAGCAGAATGGAACGATTTATTTGCCGCTTACGAAAAAAGCTATCCAGAAGAAGCAGAACAACTCAAAAAAGCTTTTGCTGGCGAATTACCTGATGGCTGGGACCAAGAATTACCACACTACGAAGTAGGGAATACACTAGCAAGCCGTAAGTCCAGTCAAGAAATTATTCAAGCTATTTCTAAAGCAGTACCTTCTTTTTGGGGTGGTTCAGCGGATTTATCTTCTTCGAATAATACAATGGTTGCAGATGATAAAGATTTTACGCCAGATCAATATGACGGTCGTAATATTTGGTTTGGTGTTCGTGAATTTGCAATGGTTGCTGCTATGAATGGTATTCAACTACACGGTGGTACGAACGTGTACGGTGGGACATTCTTCGTATTTTCTGATTATTGTCGACCAGCATTGCGTTTAGCAGCTATTCAACATTTACCTGTAACTTATGTATTAACACATGATTCTGTTGCGGTAGGTGAAGATGGTCCAACGCATGAACCTATTGAACATTTAGCTAGTTTACGCGCTATGCCAAACTTAAGTGTTATCCGTCCTGCCGATGGAAATGAAACTCGAGCAGCTTGGAAATTGGCAATGCATGCTAAAACACAACCAACGATGTTAGTTTTAAGTCGTCAAGGGCTACCGACACTTGCTGGTACGACAGAAAATGCGGAGGCAAATGTAGCTAAAGGTGGCTATATTATTTCTGCTCAAAAAGGAAATAAGCCTGATGGTATCTTGATTGCTAGTGGTTCTGAAGTTCATCTAGCTGTTGAAGCACAAGCACAATTAGCTGAGGAGAACATCGATGTTTCAGTTGTTTCTTTACCAAGTTTTGACTTATTTGAACAACAAAGTGAAGCGTATAAAGAATCTGTATTACCAAGCGGTATCACCAAACGATTGGGAATTGAAGCAGCGACTTCCTTTGGTTGGCATAAGTATGTGAAAGATGACGGAAAACTATTGACGATTGATCGCTTTGGGGCATCAGCGCCAGGCGGTAAAGTATTAGAAGAATATGGTTTTACTGTAGATAATGTCGTATCAATTTTTAAAACGTTGTAAAATAAAAAGAAAGAAAAAACGAAACACAGAACGACCTTTCAAACGTTCTGTGTTTCTTTTTTATCTCTTTTTAAAGTTTTTAAAAAGACTCTTACTAATACAACAGCATTTGTTTACTTTTTTTGGAAAAGCTTTCAAAAAAAATAGCACAAACTTATTGTTTTATTTTGTTATTTATCATACAATGAGTTTTATAGAATTCTTAATTTTCTGAACTGGAGTTTTTTAAAAGTTTTTGAAGGAGGATGTTATGGTTTACCAAACACGTAGTGAGCGTCATCAAAAAAAGAGAACATTTACTAAAAGGTTCGATAAGAAAACGGTATTATCACTGGTAGGTACAGGGTTAGTTATTGCTCCGACTACGACAGTTTTATTTCCTCAAGAAAGCCATGCTGAGGAGTACCAAGTATCAGAAAGCGAAGCTTCTGATTTAATTAACCAAATAGGTACTTCAGCACAGCAAATTGCTGATAGTAATGATTTGTACGCTTCAGTCATGATTGCTCAAGCATTGTTAGAAAGTGGAAATGGGAGCTCCTCTCTTTCTTCCTCGCCTACGCATAATCTTTTTGGCGTGAAAGCTTACGGTCAAGAACCCTCTATTTGGCTATCGACAGAAGAATATATTGATGGCGAATATGAAACAATGAATGAGCCTTTTAGAATTTATGATTCTTATGAGGAATCTTTACAGGACCATGCGGCTCTTTTGAAAAGCTCGAGCTATTCTACAGATGCACCTAACTACCAAGGAGCATGGAAAAGCCAAACAGCAAGCTATACAGACGCAACTGCTTTTCTTACCGGTAGATATGCCACGGATCCAGATTATGGAGAAAAACTTAATTCTTTAATTCAAAGCTATAATTTAACGCAGTTTGATACCCCAGCGCAATCGAATGGTTCAGACTACGCTGTAGAGACAAGTTATGAAGCAGAAGATAACACAGAAAATGAAGCACCCGTTACTGAAGAAGCAAGTTCTTCTAATAGTACAGGGGGCACCTATACTGTGCAACAAGGAGATACATTATGGGATATTGCGCAAGAACAAGGCATTTCACTCGACGAGTTAATGGCAAACAATGGTCTGAGTCAAGGTGAAATGGTTTCAATCGGAGAGCAGCTAGCAGTTTAGAATGAATGAACTCTACTTGTAAAAAGTACCTGATCGTTTTCAGGTGCTTTTTTGCTGCTCTCAGTCAAAAATGCTAGAAAAAAAATAAAATACATAGTATGATGAAAATAATAGAAAATGGAGGGGGTCTTGTTGAGAAGTTTTGAAGAAGCATTACGACGTTTGAAAGACGAAAATATTCGTATTACGTCGCAACGAAAAGCTATTCTAGAATTTTTAGCTTACTCAAACGAACATCCTACTGCTGAGACGATCTACAAAGCAATTGAAGATAAATTTCCTGGAATGAGCGTAGCTACGGTTTATAATAACTTGAAGCTTTTTACTAAAATTGGTTTTGTTAAAGAGATGAGTTATGGAGATGCTTCCAGTCGCTTTGATTTTTTTACAGAACCACATTATCATGCGATTTGTAAAAGATGCGGTAAAATTGCTGATTTTCACTATCCTAATTTAGAAGATGTAGAAATGGCTGCTGGTAAGTTAACCGGCTTTGACATTGATAGCCATCGTTTGGAAGTTTATGGACTTTGCCCAAAATGTCAAGCAGAAATTGAAGAAGAAGAATAAAAAGCTGTTTCTTTGCTTTAAATAGAAACAGCTTTTTCGCAGCATAAAAAAAGGAGTATTTTATGATTTCGTTACGAGATTATTTAGCAAACGGACAAACAACACTTTCTAACCTTCTAATTGAAAACTATCGGCAATTAGGTTTAACGAATGATGAGTTTATTTTATGGATTCAATTATATAAATATCATGAAGCAGGGAACGACTTTCCAGATTTAGCACCTATTGCGGCGAATATGGATTGTGAACAAAGAGAAATCTATAACCTGTTAAACCAATTAGTTGAAAAACAAGTCATTACGATTGAATCAGAAAAAAATTCGCAAGGGATTAGAAACGACTTTTATGACTTTTCAGCGGCTTTTGTAAAGCTAGACGCTTTGCAAAAGCAACAACAAAAACAGCTTAATGAAAAAAATTATGAGCAAAAGGTGCAGTCTTTGTATCAAATATTTGAAAAAGAATTTGGGCGTGCGTTGTCACCCATTGAATATCAACGGATTGGCCAGTGGATTGAAGAAGATAAATATAATCCAGATTTAATTCGGTTAGCTTTAAAAGAAGCTGTGTTAAATCAAGCTTACAGTTTAAATTATATTGACCGCGTTTTACTTACTTGGGAACGAAAAAATATTACCACCGAACAACAAGTAGAAGAAGAGCAAAAACGTCGTAAGCGAAAAATGCTGAAAAATGAAACGTCAAAAAGCGAAAAAGAGTTACCTAATGTTTCCTTACACAATTGGTTAGATGAGGATTAAATAAGGTTAGTAAAAATAAAAATATATGAAAAAATAAAGGATGAGAGAACATTTTAAGTTTCTCTCACCCTTTATTTTTTTATTCTGAACTTGCTTCTTGTCCTTCATCATCGGGCTCAGGAGGGGATTCCTCTTGTTCGCCTTCGTTTTCGCTGCCGTCATCTTCATTCTCATTTCCATTGTCTCCACCGGTGTCTTCTTCACCGCCGTTATCATCACTATTGCCATCGTCGCTTTCACCCGTATCCGGGTTTTCACTTTCTGGTGGAGGCTCCTCTTCCTCAGAGGAAGACGGCTCTTCTTCTGGTTCACTGCTTGGTTCAGGGCTTTCTTCTTCAGTCGATGAAGAGGGCTCTTCTTCAGGAGACGAAGATGGTTCTTCTTCTGGCTCGCTGCTTGGTTCAGGACTTTCTTCTGAGCTTTCTTCCTCAGTCGATGAAGAAGGTTCATCTTCAGACTCTTCTTCAGACGTTGAAGAGGGCGCACGCGAAGAAGGCGCAGAAGAAGATGGTGCGCTCCTTCGTCTTGATGATTGGGAAGAAGATGAAGAAGGTGTATCATCTTGCCCCTTAAAGTAAAGTTCATTACCAATGCGAACTAAACCATCGGGCATGGACCAATCTGTATTTTCAACAGAAGAAGATACGTATTCCATCAATTCGCGATAAACATCAGAAGCTACATGGGAAGACTCACTCGTTACTGGCGTCATTTTATCGTTATAACCTGTCCAGACAGCTAGCGCATAATTTCTAGTATAACCTACAAAGTTAGAATCAGGTGAGGGAGAGGAGACATTATCTTCTAGCTCTTCTAATTCCTCATCAGTGTAATTTGACGTTCCCGTTTTGCCTGCTTGGTTCAAGCCAGAAATGTCAGCGTTTGTTCCGGTCCCTTCGTCATCTGTAATAACGTCTTTTAAGATGTCAGTTATCATATAAGCCGTAGTATCTTCCATAGCTTTTTTTCCATCTTCTTCAAAAGCGTCTACTTCTTCGGAGCCATCTTGATAAACAATTTTATTGACGTACTGCGGTTCATAATACGTTCCTCCGTTAGCAAATGCCGCATAAGCAGCCGCCATTTTCAGACTAGATATGCCATATTTTGTACCATCTTGTGTATCGGCATTACTTGATATAGCATTGGATTGATTTAAATCTTCATAATGGATATTTAAGTTTTCTAGAAAGTCTTGAATGGAATCTGCTCCCACATTGGCAAATAATTTCGCTGCAGGGATGTTTCTTGAACGTACTAAAGCTTGACGTAAAGTCATCGAGCCCATGTATGAATTATCCCAGTTCGTAATTTGAGTATCACTGTCTTCATAAGAATACGGCTCATCGACAATTGACTTAGCGGTAGAATATTTTTTAAATTCAAAAGCTGGTCCGTAATCAACAACCGGTTTTACTGTAGAACCAAAGTCTCTTGAAGTATTCACTGCCAGATTGTTTCCTAGAATGGTTCCTTCTTCAACATTTCTACCTCCAATTTGGGCTTTTACTTGCCCTGTATCTGGTTCAATTAAGGTAGAAGCCACTTGCATCTTGTCATCAGGATAATCGACATATTCATCGGAATTTACGATATCATACAAACGTTTTTGGGCATCTTCATCTAAATTCGTATAAATATTAAGCCCATCTCGATAAACATCTTTCCCCGTCTTGTCTTCTACTTCTTTGATGACTTCTTTTGTGTAATTATCATAATATTTCTGATCGTCGTCGTCTTCTTCGAGCTCTTGTAGCCCTTCATCAATTGGTGTATTACTAGCGTCCTCATATTCTTGCTGAGTAATCTTATCATTATCTAGCATCGTGTACAAAACAGTGTCACGCCGTTCTTTTGCTTCCTCTTGATTCACGTAAGGGTCATAATAGTTGGGAGCATTAGGCATACCAGCGATTAAGGCTATTTGAGCTAATGACAATTCGTTTAATGATTTCCCGTAAAAAGATTGCGATGCTGTCTGCATACCATAAAAGCCGTTGGACATATATACTTTGTTAATATAATAAGTTAGAATTTCTTGTTTGGAATGCTGCCGTTCCAGCTTGACTGCTAACCAGGCTTCTTGCGCTTTACGTTTGAGTGTTTGATCTTCTTCACTGGTAGAAAAATATGAAAGTTTAATTAACTGTTGCGTTAACGTACTCCCACCTTGTAAGTCTTCACTGGTTATATTGGAAAAAGCTGAACCAGCAATTCTTATGGGATCAACACCGATGTGATCATAAAAACGGCGATCTTCTATCGAAACAATCGCATCTTCGAGTTGCTGGGGCACATCAGTCGGTGAAATTTTTTCGCGTTGTTCTGATCCAATATCTTGAAAAATTTCGCCATTAGCAGCATAGAGCTTAGACGAAATTGTTGCGTCCAGTTCTTGTTCACTTAGCGCTGGGGCGTCTTTAGCGTAGTACGCAAATAATCCAGCTCCAGCGATTAATACAACACAAATAAGGATAAATAAACTGATAAAGATTTTAAGTAAAATAGAACCCGTACCACGTTTTTTAGGACCTTTTTGTTGATGTCGGCTGACCCGCGAGTCTGTTTGATTTGCCATATTTAAGGTTTCTCCTTTGTTTGTAAATGCTTATCAACTGCCTCTAAATAAGGAATACGTGGTGCGATCTTAGGTTGGATCTCAATGGCATTCTCTTGTATAACAGCTATTGGCAATGATTTTTTTTGATTTTTTCGTTGACGCCAATGATCAATAAGCAGTTCACTATCTAGAAAAAAACAACGTTGTAACGTTGAAAACCACAATAACACAAAACATATACCGTTTTGCTTGAGACATTGTTCCATATGAGCAATTTGGTGCTCATGGAAATTCTTAAAAGGAAAAGAAGTTTTATTTTTAGTTTCTTTGGCTTCAAAGTCAAGATAATGTCCTTTATATACGCCGTTATAATCGGTAGTTGAAGGTTCCTTGAAGTAAGCTTCTTTGATAACAGCAGCGCTTCTTTTAGGATAATCTACTTTTACAATCTGTAAGGGAAGTGGCTTTTTATGTACCACTGCGATGTTATGATTGAGATAGTATTGGTTGCTTTGGTTAATTGCTTCTTCAAATCGCATGCCGCGGTTAGCGAAACTTGTTGATTTATTTTTTTCTTGCATTTTTTGTTTTGACGCTTCATTATAGTGGCTAGGGTGGCCGTTGGGATAATGAAAGACCATGATTCTCACACTCCTGAGCCATATTATACCAAAAAGATAAAAAGAAAGAAAAGGTAATATTATGCAAACCATTCATACATTGGTCATTACCGGATATAGAAGCTTTGAATTAGGCATTTTTCAAGAAACAGACCCCAAGGTAAAAGTTATTAAGAAAGTTATAAAAACGACTCTTGAACAGTATTTAGATGAAGGCTTGGAATGGGTGTTATTAGGCGGCAACCTGGGAGTCGAAATTTGGAGCGGACAGGTAGTTGAAGAGCTAAAAGCAGATTATCCAGAGTTAAAGTTTGCCATTATTTATCCTTATTTGGAATTTGGTAATAACTGGAATGAAGCTAACCAAGCGATGCTACAGCAGCTAGCAGAAAAAGCTGATTATGTTGATGCTGTCAGTCATTTGCCTTATCAAAATCCTAGTCAGTTAAAAAATCATACCCATTTTTTGCTTACACACGCAAGCGGAGCTATTGTTGTATATGATGAGGAACTTACAGGCAAAAGTACTTATTTTATGCATGATGCTAACGAGTATGCTGCTAATCATGAGTTTTTGCTTGATCAAATCACTATGGACGATTTACAAAATGCAGTTTTTGATGATTCTGTTTGATTTATTCTTTTTTTTTGGATAGAATGGACTTGAGAAAAGAATCAGCACAAACAAATTAATGAGGTGGAAAGATGGCAAATACAACATACACTCCTAAAGATATTTTACAGCAAGAATTTAAAACCAAAATGCGCGGCTATGATCCCGTGGAAGTGGATGAATTTTTAGATGGCGTAATCAAGGATTACGAAGCTTATAATAAAGAAATCTTAACATTACAAGAAGAAAATGATCGTTTAAACGCTAAGGTGGGTCAATTAAGCAAAACCCAAGCCACCTCTTCACGTCAACAGGCAGAAACAACGCCAAAAAGTCAAACAGTAACCAACTTTGACATTTTAAAACGTTTGTCTAATCTGGAAAAAGAAGTTTTTGGTAAGAAATTAGATCAAGAAGTAAATGTTGAGTCTCGTTCAGCGCAATCTGTTGATGATTATAGTCAAGCAGATAATACTCGGACTGATCGGACTGATGACACGCGTTCAGTTGACAGCCGAGCAGATACGAGTCGTTCAGTTGACAATGATGATTTAGAAAAAACGCGTAAGTTTTAAAATAGAAAATTTGTGGTTTTCGGATAATCGCGGCTTGAGTAAATCAGGTTGAGGAAAGTCCATGCTCGCACAGGCTGAGATGTCTGTAGTGTTCGTGCTCAGCGAAAAAATAAGCTGGGGTATTTCATAGAGATAACGGCAGGAAAAATAGCTAAGGTGTATATACACTACGCTTGAGTATCCTTGAAAGTGCCACAGTGACGAAGCAATAAGAGAAATCTTATTGATGGAACGCGGTAAACCCCTCGAGTGAGCAACCCAAACAAAAGGTAGGGGCACTTTTTGCAGCGGAATGAAACGCAGGCAAAAGACAATGTTTCATTGTAGATAGATGATTATCTAAGTTATTTTGCTCCCTGTAAAATAACTGGACAAAACATGGCTTATAGAAAACCACAATAAACAGGGAAAAATTCCTTCCGTAATGGGAGGTTTTTTTATTAAGAGAGTAAACACTTTGGAGGCAACTATGAAAGATAATCAGCGCTTTAACTTAATAGCCACTGCAGCAAGTGGATTGGAAGCTTTAACGGGAAAAGAACTACGAAATTTAGGGATTGATTGCCAGGTAGAAAATGGACGAGCTCGTTTTGAAGGGACAATAGAAACTATAGCACAAACCAATTTATGGTTGCGTACTGCAGATCGTGTAAAAATTGTAGTCGGTGAGTTTGACGCCTATAGTTTTGATGAATTATTTGAAAAAGTTAAGGCTTTGCCATGGGAAGAATATCTACCCTTAGATGCTGCTTTTCCGGTAGCAGGCAAATCGATTAAATCGAAGTTATATAGTACACCTGATTGTCAAGCGATTACTAAAAGAGCGATTGTCGAACGGATGAGAACCTATTATCATCGTCCGCAAAACGTTCCATTGACTGAAACTGGAGCGATGTATAAACTAGAAGTTATTTTACGTAAAGACCATGTCATGCTTTTACTAGATACCACCGGTCCAAGTTTATTTAAGCGGGGGTATCGCTTAGAAAAGGGTGGAGCTCCTTTAAAAGAAAATATGGCAGCAGCTTTGGTTATGTTAACAAACTGGCATAAGGATAAGCCCTTTGTTGATCCTGTTTGTGGTTCTGGTACCTTGTGTATTGAAGCTGCACTAATGGGACACCATCTTGCGCCTGGCTTTAACCGTAATTTCGCGTGCGAAGATTGGGAATGGGCACCTGAAGAACTTTTTGAACAGGTGCGAAATGAAGCCGAAAAAACAGCCGATTACGATATAGAATTAGATATTACAGGTTATGATATCAATGGAGAAATGGTTGATATCGCCCGAGCAAATGCTGACGAACTAGGCTTAGGGGATTCGGTTACTTTTAAGCAACAAGCTCTAAAAGATTTCAATACTGAAAAAGAAGATGGCGTCATTGTCGCTAATCCACCTTATGGAGAACGTTTGGGTGAAGAAGATAGTGCACAAAAACTTTATGAAGAAATGGGTACTGTATTTAAGCCGTTAACGACTTGGAGCAAATACATTTTGACTAGTGATTTAGCTTTTGAAGACTATTATGGACAAAAAGCAACGAAAAAAAGAAAGCTATATAATGGTTCTTTACGAACAGATTATTTCCAATATTGGGGAAAACGTAAATAACTTTAAATGAATTGAGACATAAGCAAAAACAAGATAAAAATATCCGAACTATATTGAATGAGACTTTTAATTATCGCGAATTTGCGATGAAGATCTTCCGGGTGCAAGTCCAGGCTCTCTATAGTTCGGATATTTTACTATCAAATGTTAGGTTTCTAAAAATTTTATCATTTACGAGTTTTTCTAAAAATGTTCTTTAATTTTGGTAAAAGTTTTTTTAAAATAGGGGTAGGTAAAAAATAAAATAGAAAAATTTGTAGCTGTGTTTTTATGATAGGCAAAATATGGAGGTAAACGTATTGGATGTACAACAAATTATGTTTCAATTCGTAGGAGGCATTGGCCTTTTCCTATTTGGATTGAAATATATGGGAGATGGGTTACAGAGAGCTGCTGGAGATAATTTAAGAAATATTTTAAATACATTTACTTCCACTCCTTTAAGAGCTGTCTTAGCTGGCGCTACTGTTACTGCGCTTATTCAGAGTAGTACCGGGACTACGGTACTTACTGTTGGGTTAGTTAGCGCAGGATTTATGTCTTTAACTCAAGCTATCGGCGTTATCATGGGGGCCAATGTGGGTACGACGATTACAGCGTTTATTATTGGTTTGAACATTAGTGATTACGCCCTTCCAATTATGGGGGCAGGAGCTTTATTCCTATTTTTCTTTAAAAATCAATTGATTGCCAGTATTGGACAAATTATTTTTGGTTTTGGTGCTTTATTTTATGGTTTAGATTTAATGGGTAGTGGACTTGAGCCATTACAAAATCTTCAGATATTTAGTGATTTAATGGTTCGATTATCTGATAATCCATTTTTAGGCATTGTCAGCGGGTCAATCATGACACTTATTTTACAAAGTTCTTCTGCTACTACAGGTATTTTGCAGCAACTATTTTCTCAAGGTGCTATGACTATAGGGGCTGCTTTACCTATTCTTTTTGGTACAAATATAGGAACGACCTTTACATCAGTTCTTGCTGCAATGGGAGCTAACCTTGCTGCCAAAAGAACAGCAGTAGCGCATGTCATTTTTAACGTATTGGGAACAATTTTTGCAATGCTGCTTTTTACTCCTTTTACTGGACTTTTAAGTATGCTGACGAATGCTTTTAGCTTAAACCCTGAGTTACAAATTGCTTTTGCTCATGGGATTTTCAACTTGTTATCCGTGGGTGTCTTGATTTGGTTTACACCACAATTGGCGAGTCTTGTGACTAAGATTATTCCTGGTGAGGAAAATGCAATTGAAATGTATGAGCCTAATTTAGATTATTCCTTGATCTCAAGATCACCAGCCTTTGCATTAGATCAAACCAAGCATGAAATTATTCAATTAGGACAATTTGTGCTAGAAGAATACAATACGATGTTTCATTATTATCTTAATCAAGATAAAGAAAGTTACGATCATGTACTTAAAATAGAAGATGTCGTAGATCGCGTAGATATCCAAATCACAGAGTATTTGATGTATATTTCAGTAGAAGATTTACCTATGAGAAATTCTAATGAACATGCTCAGATGGGTGAGATAGGAAAATATTTAGAACGTATGGGAGATCATACTGAAAATATTCTAAAAAATATTGAGGAAGTCAATACTGCTGAAAAAAAACAAAAAAAGAATGGAAACGGCGGAACTGAAAATATATTGAACAATGAAAATTTAATTGAATTATTTCATTTAGTTAAACAAAACATCGAAGAAGCCATGCAAGCTTATGAGTCAGAAAGTCATTCTGTTGCTGGAAAAGTTATTAAGAGAGAAAAAGAAGTAAATGATCTAGAAGAGAATATCCGAAGAACCTACATTTCTAATTTGAATAAAGGGATTGGAAAACCTTCTGATGGGATTTTGTTTGTTGATATCGTTTCTAATTTAGAACGTATTTCAGACCATTCCGTTAAAATTGCTAAACACAGCTTAGGAATAAGATATCCATTTTCTAAACAAGCTATGAGCACAAAAGGTGAAAAATTTGTAAAGATATAGAATAAATATAAAACTTGCTAAGT
>JAKDZT010000211.1 GCA_030462125.1 Tetragenococcus sp. | reverse complement strand
TGTTACAACCAGGATCATTTAACTGGCAAATGAGCCTTTTACTTGCCGTTATTGGGATTGTCATTGGTTCGGTTGGTTCTGCGTTTTCAATGCGCCGTTTCTTGAAATTTTAAACGAAAAACGGTGGAAAACTAGGTAGGAAACTCCCCATGTAAAAGACTAGAAATAGTCAAAATTTACAAGGGGAGTTTTTTTGTTTATCAATACCTATTTTTATAATTCTTCATGTGTTCGCGGATCTTGTGAAGAAACACGGGCATCATCTTGATCGAGGTCAATAATCTGTTGGATCTCGTCTTCTGTTAATTCAAAATCAAAAATATTCAAGTTTTCTTGCTGTCTAAATGGGTTGCGTGAAAGTGGCACAGGAATCACATTTAGCTGTATTTCCCATCGAAGGATAATTTGTCCAACATTTTTATGATACTTTTGAGCCAACTCAACCAATAAAGGCAATTCTGTGATAGGTTTGCTTAATGAATGGGCTACACCCCCTAAAGGGCTCCATGCCTCGGTTATAATCTGGTGCTTTTTATGGTAGTTACGTTGTTCCTTTTGACTAAACAAAGGGTGTAGTTCTACTTGATTGACGGTAGGTAATACGCCTGTTTCATTTTTTAGCTTTTCCAGGTGCTCAGGTAAGAAATTCGACACTCCTATAGAACGGATTAAACCGAAACGTTTTGCATCAATTAAAGCTTGCCATGCTTCAACATACTCATCCCGCATTGGGTTGGGCCAGTGAATCAAATAAAGATCATAATAGTCCAAGCCTGCACGGTATAATGATTCTTGAATTGCGGCAATGGCATCTTTGTACTTATGATGACGGCCTGGAAGTTTTGAAGATACTAGCAGATTTTCTCGAGAAACACTCGATTTTTTGACCGCTTGACCAACAGTTGCTTCATTTTCGTAATTGTAACCAGTATCAAGTAATTTATAACCAGTATTGATTGCTGTTATTAAGGTTTGAACACCTTCTGCTCCTTTTAAGCCCGAGGTTCCAAAACCTACTCTAGGTATTCTTGTGCCATCTATTAGCTGTATTGTCGGGATTGTCATCGTTCATCCTCCTTGCTTTTGTTCAAATTTCTAAAAGTAAAATCTCAAGATCATTAACCTAATCTGCTTCATCAAGAGGTTCAATAGGATTGTCTGGATAGTCTATTGTCTCTTCCACATTTTTAATGGAATTTAAAAAGCGCTGAATGACTTCTAATTCTTCTGGAGTAAATTTTTCTAATTGCTTTGTTAATTGTATGTTTTTCATACATAAAAGCTGTTCATGAATTTGTGCCAACCGTCTTCCTTCAGAGGTAAGATAGTATTTTTTCCCACGACCATCTTTCTCATCTTTCGTGGATGAAACAAAATTACGCTCTACTAATAAAGCAAGGCGCTTAGAAAGTGTTCCCTGCAGCATAGTCAAATATTCGCTAATTTCTTTGCCCGATGAACTTTGATGCTTTAATAAATAGGAAAGAATATGGAAATGCGCTGTACTTAATTTTTTTGCTTTCGGTTCATAGTTAATAATCCATTTTTTTTCCTTATCTTCTTCGTTATCAAGCATTAATAAATGATGATAAACGGCTAAAATCTCTTCATAATAACTCAATTCCGACCTCCTTAAAATAAATAAAATGAAATAGTTGGCAGATGAGAAAAAATCTTACCGTGTCTGGGAAAGGAAGTCAAACAATATGGAAGATAAATTTGTATCTAAACAGACGAAACTGGCTATCGCTTCTGTTGCCTTGCTGTCTTTTTTAGGTATTTTGGTGGAGACCTCATTGAACGTTACTTTTCCGACGTTGACCCAGGAATTTCATGTATCTTTAGGGACAATGCAGTGGGCGACCTCTGGTTATCTACTTATGGTGACAATTATTATGAGTACGACAGGTCATCTTATAAAAAAATATAATGCACAGCTTTTGTTTCGGATCGCTGCTATATTTTGTATGACAGGTACAGTATTATGTTCGGTCGCCTTCACATTTCCAGTGTTGATGGTCGGGCGTTTACTTCAGGCAGTATCAACGGGACTTGCTACCCCTTTGATGTTTCATATTATTTTGTCGCTCATCCCGCAAAGTCAGTTAGGCTTATACATGGGTCTTGGTAGTATGGTTACTTCTTTTGCACCAGCGCTAGGTCCAACATACGGTGGTCTTTTTACATCACTTTTATCTTGGCGTGCTATTTTTATAGCGACTCTTCCTATTGTCCTTGTGATTGTCTGGTCAGGTGGAAAAAATATTCAAATAGAAGCTTCCGGCACTAAGCAACGGTTTGATTGGAAGGGTGTCATCCTTTTATCCTGGACATTTTTTTCTCTTAGTATTGCATTTTCAAATGCAGGAAATAATGGTTTTTACAGTCTATCCTTTTTTGCACTTCTGGCTTTATTCATTGTCGGCGTGCTGGCTTTATTTCTTCATTTTCACTTTTCTGAGAAAAGAATATTAAATTTTGCCTTGTTGTTACGACCTATTATTGGTTTACGTTGGATAAACTTTTTTATTTTGCAGTTTATTAATATCGGGATTTCATTTGTTTTACCTATTTTTGCACAGAATTATTTAGGTACTGATCCATTTATTGCAGGATTGATTTTGTTTCCAGGTTCATTGTTAGGTGCTGCTATTGCGCCTTATGCTGGTCGTTTATATGATAGATACGGGCCATTACTTCCTTTATCAATTGCGAATACTGCTATGTTATTAGGCTGCTTATTGTTTTATTTTACAACTCCAATTTTGAGTGTTGGTTTAATGATTTTGCTGTATATCTTTTTGAGAGTTGGATTTAATTTTGGTTTTGGAAATACGTTATCTGATGCAAGTAAGCAAGTGACACCAGAAGAAAAAGCGGATATTAACTCTTTATTCAATACATTTCAGCAATATGCAGGATCATTTGGCACCAGTGTATTGTCTGCTGTAATTTCTTCAATACAGTTACGAAATAATGCAACTTCTGCTGTTCTAACAGCACGTGGAAGCCAAATTGATTTCTCAATTTTAGCAATTTTAGCAGGTATAGGTCTGATAACTATAGTTCTGGCTCACTATTTAAAAAGAATGCCTGTTCAAACAAACCATTAAAAATGTGCTTTTATTTAATTGAAATTTTTGCTTTACTTTAGCTAGAATGTATCAACGAGTAAGAACTTTGAGGAGGAATGCAACAATGACAAAAAAAGTAGAATTAGGAAATACGGGCTTATTTATTAATCCTGTTGGCTTTGGGACAAACGCTATCGGTGGACACAATATTTATCCAAATTTAGATGAAAAAGAAAACAAAGAGTTATTAAGATATGCAATGAAGACCGGGGTAGATTTTTTAGATA
>JAKDZT010000210.1 GCA_030462125.1 Tetragenococcus sp. | reverse complement strand
CTGCAACCAATGTAAATGATGATTTGACCATGATCGATTTTGATGAAGGAGAAGGCTTTGAAACCGCGCCTGAAGATGTTCAGGTAGCTGTTGGCATGCGTAAGGATGATCCTGATGTATCCACTGTAAACGACATTTTAAGTGGGATTTCGCAGGATGAGAGAACCCAAATCATGGATCAGGCAGTAGAAGATCAACCTTCATCTTCAAGTGATAGTGATAATGATGAAGAATCTAGTGGTGGATTGTTTGCAACATTTGGCGATATTATTTCGCAATACGGCACGCTTTTCTTAAAGGGCGCTGGCATGACACTACTCATCGCTGTTTTTTCAACAATTGCCGGAACAATAATTGGCTTGTTAATAGGTATTTTTCGATCTTTACCAGATTCGGAAAGTCCTCTTTTAGCTGTACTGCAAAAAATTGCTAATGGTATTTTACGTATCTATATAGAGATCTTTCGTGGTACACCTATGATGGTGCAAGCAATGGTTATCTTTTATGGGGTCGCTCTACTATTTTCAATCGATATGAACCGAACAGTAGCGGCTTTATTGATTGTATCTGTTAATACTGGTGCTTATATGTCTGAAATTGTACGTGGTGGGATTTTTGCAGTCGATAATGGACAATTCGAGGCCGCTCAAGCAATTGGCATGACCCATGGACAAACCATGCGCAAAGTTATTTTGCCACAAGCCATTCGAAATATTTTACCAGCAATCGGCAATGAATCCGTCATTAATATCAAAGATACAGCAGTACTAAGTGTTATTAGTGTAGGGGATCTTTTCTTCCAAGGCTCAGCTGCCGCTGGAACAAATTTACTGTTTTTCCAAACCTTTACCATCGTAGGTGCCATTTATTTGGTTATGACCCTAGCAGCTACCGGGTTATTACGTCTTATGGAAAAGAAAATGGACAGTCCCAATTCCTATACAAAAGTAGAAGAAAGCACCACAGGTCACGAATAGGAGGTCACACATGTCAGCGATTATCGAACTTAAACACTTAAAAAAGAATTTTGGCGAAAATGAAGTATTAAAAGACATTTCAACGACGGTAAATAAGGGACAAGTTCTAAGCATTATTGGTTCTTCCGGTTCTGGAAAATCTACCTTATTACGTTGTATTAATTTATTGGAAAAACCAACAGACGGACAAATCCTTTACAAGGGCGAAAATGTCTTAGAAAAAGGATATAAACTACCAAAATATCGTACGCATTTAGGCATGGTCTTTCAATCCTTTAATCTATTTGCCAACATGGACGTATTAGAAAATTGTACGACCGGACAAACAACCGTTTTGAAAAGAAAACCAGAAGAAGCTAAAAAAATTGCATTACAAAATCTTAAAAATGTAGGAATGGATCAATTTGTTGCCGCTAAACCCGCACAACTATCAGGGGGACAAATGCAACGTGTAGCAATTGCTCGCTCCCTTTCTATGAATCCAGATGTTTTACTTTTTGATGAGCCCACTTCAGCACTTGATCCAGAAATGATCGGTGAAGTATTAAAAACCATTCAGGACCTAGCAGAGACTGGACTGACAATGGTCATTGTTACGCACGAAATGAGTTTTGCAAGAGATGTTTCCGATCGAGTGATATTCATGGATCAAGGCCTTATCGCCGAAGAAGGAGAGCCGACAGAGTTATTTGACCATCCAAAAGAAGCACGAACACAAGAATTTTTAAAACGAATTCGTTCATAAATAACAAAAAAAGAATTGGAACAATAGTCTGCAATATTGTGGAAGATACTAATGTTTCAATTCTTTTTTGTAAACAAATAATTTAGAAAATAAAAAAAATGTCTTCATTTCTAATTGCTATTTCTTGTTGATTTTGTTAAGTTGTTAGTTATAAAACGTGAAAGAAGTTGGTTTATATGGAAAAAAAGCTATTATTTAGAGATTATTTAACCATTGGTTCCATGCTTTTCGGCTTGTTTTTTGGTGCAGGAAATTTGATTTTCCCCGTTCATTTGGGCCAGGAAGCAGGCGCAAATGTCACTGCTGCTAACTTAGGTTTGTTAGTTACAGGTGTTGGTTTACCATTTTTAGGGGTTATTGCAATGGGGGTTTCACAAAGTAGCGGTGTGTTTGAATTATCCTCAAGAGTCAATAAGCCTTATGCTTATATCTTTACTATTTTGCTTTATTTGGTCATCGGTCCTTTCTTTGCGCTACCGCGTTTAGCTACGACTTCTTATGAAATTGGGATTGCCCCTCATATCCCAAATGACCAGCAAGGACTAGTATTAGCAGTTTTTAGTATTTTGTTTTTCATAACGGCCTGGTGGTTTTCCAGAAAGCCTTCAAAAATTTTAGATTATGTTGGTAAGTTTTTAAACCCAGTCTTTTTAGTCTTACTTGCAATTTTACTACTATTAGCATTTGCTAATCCCCTGGGAGACGTTGCTAACGCTCCAGTACAAGCTAGTTACCAGAGCGGCGCTTTTTCAGGTGGTTTTATCGAAGGCTATAATACCTTAGACGCATTAGCTTCATTAGCTTTCGGGATTCTAATTATAGAAGCAATAAAAAACCGGGGTATCAAAGATCCCTCGACAGTTGCAGTAGATACGATAAAATCTGGGACTATTAGTATCATATTAATGGGAATTATTTACAGTCTTTTGTCTTACATGGGAACGATGAGTCTAGGAGGATTTTCTGTTAGTGAGAACGGTGGTGTTGCTTTAGCACAACTTTCGCAACATTACTTAGGTACTTACGGCAGCATTATCTTAGCGTTGATCGTTATTGTTGCTTGTTTAAAAACAGGAATCGGTTTGATCACCTCATTTTCCGAAACCTTTTCAGTGCTATTCCCTAAAGGAAATTACATGTTTTTTACTATACTAGTTAGTGCGATGGCTTGTTTATTTGCTAACGTTGGTTTAACAAAAATCATAGAACTAGCTACACCTGTCTTGATGTTTTTATACCCTCTAGCAATGACATTGATTATCCTAGCCATTATCGGTCGACTATTTAATAACGACCCTCGTGTATATCAAATTACTACTCTATTTACTTTAGTGGCTTCCATTATTGATGGCTTAAATGCTGCGCCAGCCGTTGTAAGCCAAACAGGATTTGCTCAAACACTTATCCAGTTAGGCGAACAATATTTTCCGCTATTTTCAATCGGTATGGGTTGGGTTTTACCAGCATTCATTGGTTTTATTGTCAGTCTAATTTGGTATGTAATAAATAAAAATAAACATGCTTGACTTAGCAAATAATCTATTTTCCTCATCAGCTTTTTTGATGGGGTATTTTTATAAAAAAATCCCCGTTGGCGATTAGCCAACGGGATCGGAGTTAAATGAAAAGTGAAAAAGTTGTTTAAGTTTATCTGCAA
>JAKDZT010000209.1 GCA_030462125.1 Tetragenococcus sp. | reverse complement strand
GCAGCAAATTGTCGACTTGCAAGACATCGTTTCACAATTTTCTGGGGGTGTTTAGCATGAGTGATAGCTTAAAAGGAGCATGGACACGCTTATATCACAATTTAATTTTGAATGAGCGTCGTGTGATAAGCGAAGTGCCACAGGAGTATCAAGAAGGCGTGCAAGCATTGCTTGACAAAGACAAAGACAAAGAAGAACAAGAGGACAGTTAACGCTGTCCTTTTTAGTTAGGAGTTGATAGCGTGCCAATACGTAAAAAAGGCGATGTAGAAATCAAAACGAGCGCCAAAGGTGCCCAAGTCAAGCAAACCGGCTACACCTTTTACAGCTACGATAAAAATTCCGCTGCGCTGTATTTTAATTTCCGCGAAGAAAATGGTGAACCTACAGACCTAGCAAACGCCACTATACGCTTGGTTTTTGTGTTAAATGATGAAAAAATCACACCTAAAACCGACGATATCGAAATTTGGCTAGCTGTTCCTGGTACTGCTCGTTATATTATCCCCGAAAGCATGCTAGGACATGAGGGTAAAGTCACAGGTTACGTTTACCTGGAATTCAGCGACGGTAGCCACACGGACGAAGGACGGTTTACCTTTGAAATCAAGCAGTCAATGATAACTGATATGTTGCCTGAAGCTGGGGAGCAATACGTAAAAGACTTCGAAGATGTTAAAGCAGAAGTGCAAGAGGCAGCCGACGGTGCGAAAGAAACCATCAGCCAAAAGGTGACAGAGGTCTCTGATACAAGCGATAGTGCCATATCCAAAGTAAACCAAGTAGCTGACGACACCATAAAAAACGCCGACCAAGCCAAGTCTGATGTGCAAAGCAAGGCAGATGAAGCTAGCGAGAGTATAGACGAAGCTGTTAAAAGTACCGAAAGCGCGCGAGATGAAGCTGTAAAAGCGATGAATGAGCTAGATTATAGCAATAGGAACTTGCTAAAGGGTACGAGTGACGAGTGGGAAGAAAGAACTTTTAGCGGCTGGACATCAGATTTTATACATCTTCGCTTAAAAGATGTAGGCTTACAACCCGGCGATATATTTACTTATGCTGTAGATATTGACAACACAATAGATGAAGTTAATACAGACGAAGTAAGAAGTTCTGCTATTTTTAGAGATTCAGAGGGCAATAAACTTGGCCGAGCCCCAACCAATTATATATCTGGTGGCAAAAAAGAAAGAGCTATATCTACTGCTGAAATTCCAGAAAAAACGTCTGAAATAAGGATTGCGAAATTTTCTAAAGGGGAAGAAAGAAAGCAAAAAACATTCGCTATTAGAAAACGTATGTTAAACTACGGCACCCGAGCCAGCCCATGGGCACCCGCACCCGAGGATATCGTAACAAAAAGCGAGATAGAACAAATCAAGCAAGCAATCACCAACTTAGGAGGTAGTGTGTAATGTTTAACATACAAGAATTTATCGAAGAAAATCTCACAGAAGGCTACTTAAACCACGCCTTTTTCAAAAACCAAGTCAAAATCTTTGCCCTAAACTACCTCAACCGTGGGCAAATCGAGCAAGAATGTTTTGACAGGATAAACAAGTTTGTTGAGGAAAATGAGCCGTATCCGGAAGAAGGTGAGGAAGAACCAGAAGAATAAACGGAAAGACTTACCTTAATAGGTAGGTCTTTTTTTATGAGCTAGTAAGGAGTGGATGTGATGTGGAAAAGGATATTACTGTTGCGACGGTATAATTTAGGTTTGATACTGTCATCTTTTATTTATGGTTGTGAGCTACTTTTTTATCCGGAAATCTTAGAAACCTACCGTGTTTATCTCTATGTTGGGGAGATTTTCGATTATAAGATTATTAGCTTAGCTTTTATTGTTTTAAGCACTAGCAATCTAATGGGCGTCATTTTTAATGTTAAACAACTACGACGTATGTCAGTCTACGCCTTAATGTTTTTATGGATTATGTTTGGCTTTAGCTTTGTTTTAACAATGATTACAGGAGACCAAGCTTACACTGTAACAGTGCTAGCTTTTCTAGAATCTTATCTAGCTTGGTGTCTTAACTTGAGGGAGGAATAATTTTGTGGGAAAACATTCTGGTGGTCGTTATTCCAGCAATTATTTCTTTTGGCGGTATCTATGTAACAAAAAAATTTGATGTAAAAAACGAATTAAAAAAAGCAGAAAATGAAGTTGAGAAAGCCAAAATCGAAAGCAAAGACGATATATATAGCGGTTGGAAAAATTTGTATGACACACAAAAAGCCGAGAACGAACGTTTAAAAGAAGAGTACAAGAAACTCAAAGAACAGCTTGATCTTTTACAAGAGCAAGTAAACGGGTTGAATAAGCAAATTAACCAATTGAATCAAGGATTTAGCGAAAAGGAAGATGCTTATCTTATCCAAATTGACAAGCTAAAAGAGGAAAATGATGAGTTGCGTGAAGAAAACGAAGCAATGAAAATCGAAATTAATCATTTGAGAGAAGGTGACAAGTGATGGAAATATTACAAGAACAATTGATTGCTGTTGTAGGTACTTTGCTAACTATTGTTGTAGGTTACGCCGTGAAGCAACTTAAAAACTTTTTGGATCGCAAAGGCATTACTGAAAGGCTAGAACAATATGAAAAATCTGCACGAATTGCCGTAGAAGCAGTAGAGAAAATCGCCGAAAATGAGCATATTCCGGATAAATTTCAGGAAGCTAAAAAGCGAGTTGTTAGAGATTTAAAACAATACGGCGTTGAAATTTCTGATGACGATTTGCAGTATTTTATCGAGTCGGCAGTTGAAGGATTGAGAAAAGGAGTAGCTGAGTAAGCTACTTTTTTAGTTAGGAGGAACACATTTGAAAAAGATCAAAACTTTACTTATGACAGCGATTGTTGTTGTTATGACCTTTGCGCCCATTGTGGGCGCTGGAGCGTATTCGATCGATACCACATACAATCAAATGAGGTCATCGCAGCGGACGAATAATAATTACATCATCCTGCACGAAACAGGCGGAGTAGCCCCAGCAATCAACAATGCGCAGTACTTTAATCGTGAGTGGCGTAACGCTGGTACTTATTCTTCTCACGTTGTAGGTGACGGGGGCAAGGTTTATCAAATCTCGCCAGAAGGTTATGTACAATGGGGCGCAGGTAGCTATGCAAATGCAAACTCACCCGTACAAATTGAGCTAGCTAGAACTAATGATAAAGCAACATTCGAAAAGGACTACAAAACCTATGTCAGTCTTGCACGAGATAAAGCTAAAAAGTATGGTATACCGTTAACCCTCGATGGCGCGGGTCGTGGGATTAAGTCGCACTTATGGGTGTCTAACAACATATGGGGCGATCACACAGACCCTTATGGATACTTAGCTGAGCACGGTATTAGCAAAGCAGACTTAGCTCAAGACT
>JAKDZT010000036.1 GCA_030462125.1 Tetragenococcus sp. | reverse complement strand
ACTACTTGCAATATCAGAGAAAAATGATAATATTGAAATTGTGAGTTAGCACTCTTTAACACAGAGTGCTAACAACGGAAAATTAAATGAAGAATTTTATATGGAGGGATTTCACATGTTAAAACCATTAGGTGATCGCGTTTTGGTTGAAGTTTCGGAAGAAGAAGAACAAACAGTTGGAGGCATTGTTTTAGCATCCACTGCCAAAGAAAAACCACAAACTGGCAAGGTTATAGCTGTCGGTGAGGGACGTACTCTTGAAAATGGTGAAATGGCTAAAGTTCCTGTTAGCGTCGGTGATACTGTTTTATTTGAAAAGTATGCCGGTTCTGAAGTGAAATATGATGGCCAAGATTACATGATCTTTTCAGCAAAAGATATCGTAGCAATCGTAGAATAAAAAATAAATTATTTTGAGGTGAAGAAATTATGGCAAAAGATATTAAATTTTCAGAAGATGCACGTCGTTCAATGCTTAATGGTGTAAGCAAATTAGCAGATACGGTAAAAGTAACATTAGGGCCTAAAGGACGTAACGTTGTATTAGAACAATCTTATGGTTCTCCTCTAATTACTAATGATGGCGTAACCATCGCCAAAGAAATTGAATTAACAGATCATTTTGAAAATATGGGTGCACAATTGGTTTCAGAAGTTGCATCTAAAACCAACGACGTCGCTGGTGACGGTACAACAACAGCTACTGTATTGGCACAATCAATTGTAAGTGAAGGATTAAAAAACGTAACATCTGGTGCTAATCCTTTAGGCATTCGCCAAGGTATCGAAGACGCAACGCAAACAGCTGTAGAAGAATTGAAAAATATTTCTACTCCAGTTGAATCCAAAGAAGGCATCGTGCAAGTAGGGACTGTTTCTTCTGGTAGTGAACAAGTGGGTAACTACATCGCAGAAGCAATGGATAAAGTTGGCAATGATGGCGTTATTACAATTGAAGATTCCCAAGGAACGGACACTGAATTAGATGTAGTCGAAGGAATGCAATTTGATCGCGGTTATCTATCTCAATACATGGTAACTGACAATGAAAAAATGGAAGCTGATTTAGACAATCCATATATTTTGATTACAGATAAGAAAATCTCCAATATCCAAGATATTCTTCCTTTATTAGAACAAGTTGTGCAAGAATCTAAACCATTATTAATTATTGCTGACGATATTGATGGTGAAGCTCTACCAACACTTGTCTTGAATAAGATTCGTGGTACCTTTAACGTTGTAGGAGTTAAAGCACCTGGATTTGGTGATCGTCGTAAGGCAATGTTAGAAGATATTGCTGTGTTGACTGGTGCTACTGTTATTACTGAAGACCTTGGACTTAATTTGAATGAAGCTACCATGGATTCTCTTGGTAAAGCAAGCAAAGTGACTGTCGACAAAGACAACACCACAATTGTTGAAGGTGCTGGTGAACCAAAATCTATCGAAGATCGTGTACAATTAATCAAAAACCAAGTAGCTGAAACCACTTCTGATTTTGATCGTGAAAAACTACAAGAACGTCTTGCTAAATTAGCTGGTGGCGTTGCAGTTATCAAAGTTGGTGCAGCCACAGAAACAGAACAAAAAGAATTAAAGCTACGTATTGAAGATGCTTTGAACGCAGCTCGTGCAGGCGTTGAAGAAGGTATGGTATCCGGTGGGGGTACAGCTTTAGTTAACGTTATTAACAAAGTAGCGGCTCTAGAAGCTGAAGATGATAGAGCTACAGGAATTAGTATTGTAGTACGTGCATTAGAAGAACCTGTTCGTCAAATCGCTGAAAATGCTGGTTTCGAACCTTCCGTTATCATTGACAAATTGAAGAACGAAAAATTAGGTATTGGATTTAACGCAAGCGATGGTCAATGGGTAAACATGGTTGACGCTGGAATAGTCGATCCAACCAAAGTTGTTCGTTCTGCTTTACAAAATGCAGCATCTATTTCTGCTTTACTACTATCTACAGAATCAGTAGTTGCTGACCATCCAGAACCAGAAGCAAATAGCGGTGCTGGAGCTGGCTCTCAAGGAATGGATCCATCAATGATGGGCGGCGGCATGATGTAATAGCTCTTTAAAAAAAGTCTTGGACATTTATTTGTTCAAGGCTTTTTTTATGACTTGAATTCTGGGTTTAGGACAAAAGAGCAACCGATTAATGACCTATTCCATGATGTAGGACAAAACTTTAGCAAATGAATGTCCTGTAAACTAAAATAGGACAAAAAATAGCCCTACTAATGTCCTATTTTACTAGAAAAAGGGGATTTTAAGGCATTTATCCTAGTTATAGGACAGAAATTTTTCATATGAATGTCCTATTCTAAGATATAGGACAAAAAAATAGCTGATTAATGTCCTAAAAGAGGAAATAGGACAAAAATCCCGCTAATTAATGTCCTATTTTTTAATTTTATTGTTCTTAATTGACGATAACTTCGTTGCTTCAGCATTGTTATGTGCTTATTTAATAGCATTTCGTTTTGTTAAGTTTATTGATAGATCTAGTTAAAATTTTCAGGAAAAACTATGTAAAATAAAAAAGATACAACCGCTAAAGTATAAGTGGCTGTATCTTTTTTTATTTTACTCACATATAAGCAGCTAAGCTGTCTTCTGTGTGTTCCTTTAATTTTTTTCGAGCTGTTGTATCATAAGCTTGCGACTTGGCGGTAGCTCGTGATTTCCCTTCGAAATACTCTCCTGTTACATTTTCCAACTCTTCTGAAGTTGCAAGAAACTCTACGGCGGCAAAGCCTTCTTCTACTGTTGTTTGAGCTTGTCCAAAGTGGTTTGTTACCATATTTGTACTCATAAGAGTTGATGGGTGAAGCGCATTGACTGTAATTTCCTTTTCTTGAAACTCTGAAGAAAGGTCAAATGTAAACATAATCAAAGCTAGCTTACTACGAGTGTAGGCCAAGTAGCCATCATAATTTTTTTCCATATTTAAATCAGAAAAATCAAGTTCTGATTGTCCCACTGAAGCGACGTTGATTATTCTTGCGCCATCTTTAATAACTGGTAATAGCTTTTTTGTAAGCAAAACCTGAGCTAAATAATTTATTGCCCATCTTAATTCAAAACCGTCTTGGCTAGTTTCTCGTTTTTCTTGGGAGCCTGATCCACCTCCGATTCCTGCATTATTAATCAAAATGTCTATTTGTTCACCATTTGAAATAATTTTTTCAGCTAGTTGCGCTACTGAATCAAGCGAAGAAAAGTCTCCATTAAAATATTTCAGTTTTTGGTTATTCGTAGTCTCTTTGATTTCTTCCAGGACTTTATTTCCTTTTTCTTGATTTCTTCCATGTAATAAAATTTTTGCTCCTTGTTGGGCAAAACGTTCCGCGGTCATTTTTCCTAGCCCATCTGTAGCTCCTGTTATCAAGACTGTACATTCTGACAGTGGCTTCATATCTATTCACTCCATTCTTTAATTATGCTCCGTTTATTTTAGTATAACAAAAAAAGCAATTTACGTAATCCATGCAAAATTAGAAACAACTTGTGTTCAATTTAGCATTTCACCTAGGAATAATTTTTATTTCAAGTGTTATTGTTACATAGCTTTTGTTATCTTTGATATAATAGAAAAGAGAAAAATTGAGGGAGCTTGAGTGTAATGAATAGAACTTACAAAGATGATAGTTTAGCACTGCACACGGATCTTTACCAAATTAATATGATGAAAACTTATTGGGAACTTGGACGCGCGGACCGACACGCTGTTTTTGAGTGCTTTTTCCGGGAAATGCCGTTTGACAATGGTTATGCGGTATTTGCTGGTTTAGAACGCATAGTCGATTATTTAAAAAATTTACAGTTTACTAAATCTGATATTGAATATTTACGTACGGTAGAAAATTATTCAGAAGATTTTTTGGATTATCTTAGGAATTTTACTTTTTCTTGTACTGTCCGTTCGGCAAAAGAAGGTGATTTGGTTTTTGCTAATGAACCGATGATCCAAGTAGAAGGGCCTTTAGCGCAAGCGCAATTAGTAGAAACAGCGATTTTGAATATGGTGAATTTCCAAACGTTAATTGCGACCAAAGCAGCGCGCATCAAGTCTGTGATCGGTGAGGATCCATTAATAGAATTTGGCTCGCGTCGTGCGCAAGAATTAGATGCGTCGTTATGGGGAGCTCGTGCGGCTTATATTGGTGGCGCAGATGCCACGAGTAATGTAAGAGCTGGTAAAGTATTTGGCATTCCAGATGGCGGTACGCACGCACATTCGTTGATTCAATCTTATGGAAATGATTATGATGGCTTTATGGCCTATGCAAAAACGCATACGGATTGTGTCTTTTTAGTTGATACGTATGATACATTGAAATTGGGTGTGCCTAATGCGATCCGTGTTGCCAAGGAAATGGGCGACAAGATTAATTTCCGAGGTGTTCGGATTGATAGTGGCGATATGGCATATATTTCTAAAGAGGTTAGGGCACAATTAGATGAAGCAGGTTTTCCTGAGGCTAAAATTTATGCCTCGAATGACCTTGATGAAAATACCATTTTAAATTTAAAAATGCAAAAAGCAAAAATCGACGTGTGGGGCGTGGGAACGAATTTGATCACAGCTTATGATCAACCAGCTCTAGGCGCAGTCTATAAATTAGTTTCAATTGAAGACGAAAAAGGCGAAATGGTCGATACGATCAAGCTTTCCAGTAATGCTGAAAAAGTTACGACGCCAGGGAAAAAACAGGTATGGCGTATTAAACGAAACTCTGATGGGAAATCACAAGGAGATTATGTTACTTTATGGGATGAAAAGCCTAATGAACAAGATAGCATTTATATGTTCCACCCTGTGCATACCTATATTAACAAAACAGTCAGCGATTTTACTGCTCGTGTTCTTTTACATGATATTTTTGATCAAGGAAAATTAGTCTATGATATGCCTTGTTTAGAAGACGTTAAAACTTATTCAAGACATTGCCTAGATTTATTATGGGAAGAGTACAAACGTGAGTTGAATCCGCAACCTTATCCAGTTGATCTATCGACTGATTGTTATAATCATAAGATGAGGCTTTTGAATAAAGTTCGCCAAGACGTTGAAGATGCGTCGTCTTAATTGGTAGAGATGTAGGAGGAATTATTTTGAATTTACAAGAACAAATTATCGCTGAAACAGGCGTTCAGCCGGAGATCGACCCCCAAGAAGAGATTCGCAAAAGCATTGATTTTTTAAAGGAGTATTTGTATAAAAATTCTTTTTTGAAAACTTTTGTACTAGGAATTAGTGGCGGACAAGATTCTACTTTAGCTGGGCGATTAACGCAGATGGCTATGGAAGAAATACGCCAAGAAACCAATGATTCAGATTATCATTTCATTGCTGTACGTCTACCTTATGGAAATCAAGCGGATGAAGACGACGCTAACCAAGCGATCGAATTTATCCAACCGGATACACAAATTGAAGTAGATATCAAAGCAGCAGTGGATGCACAAGTGGTTTCTTTAAAAGCGGTGGGCATGACAGTTTCAGATTTTAATAAAGGAAACATTAAGGCACGCCAACGTATGATCACACAATATGCGATTGCTGGTGAATTTTCTGGAGCTGTCATTGGGACCGATCAAGCATCGGAAAATATTACAGGCTTTTTCACAAAATTTGGGGATGGAGCTGCTGATATAGTGCCTTTATTTCGCTTAGATAAGCGACAAGGAAAACAATTATTGCAGGCTTTGAATGCTCCTGAAGAACTTTATACGAAAGTTCCAACAGCGGACTTAGAAGAAGAAAAGCCGCTGATTAGTGATGAAGACGCGCTAGGTGTAACTTATGAAGAGATTGATGATTATTTAGAAGGAAAGAAAATCTCTAATAAAGCACGTACGACGATTGAAGGTTTATGGCAAAAGACCCAACATAAACGTCATCAACCTATTTCGATTTTCACCGACTTTTGGAAATAAATTGTAGTAAAGTTAGTCAACATAAAAGCATTCAGTAAAATTTTGTAGCCAATGGATGAGGCTGGGGTAAAAGTCTCCAGTCTCTTTTTTTAGTTTAGTAGGTGTTTGAAAAAATGAACAAAAAATTACGTTATTTAGTTATAGGATTATTGATTTTTTGTGGCATCATTTTTAGTAATCTGTTTTTACAATGGTGTCAAAATGATTTATCGGCCGATTTAGCAATCAAATTCGCTTTTTCTTGGCACACAGCAAAATTCTTTTTAGCTAGCTTAGTTTTGTTGGTGTTGTTTTTATTTCTAGCTAGCTTGGCAGGCTCGTTAATTGTCGGGGCTAGTCTGTATAGTCTTTTTATTGCGGTCATTGGTTTTGCCACTTATATGAAGATGTCATTTCGTCAAGAACCGGTTTATCCAGATGATCTAACAATGATCACACAGCTGGGCTTTTTTAAAGAAGTTTTAGGTACAGGCCTTTTTTTGTTTATTCACATTTTAATGATCGGCGTAATTGGCCTGTTTATTTACCAGTTGTTTCGTAGTTTCTTTTTGAGCAAAAATAAACAAATTTTGCGTGTTATTACGCTTTGCCTGAGTTCTTTAGGATTAGTTTATATTAGTCATTTTAATGATGAAACCAATTTGTTAAGACGAGCGTATAATCAGAGTGCTTTGTGGATTCCTTATTCACAAGAAATGAATTATTACAATACTGGTTTTGTTGGAGGTTTTCTGTATAATTTACGCGTGGATGCTATGGAGGAACCTACGGGTTATTCCAAAGAAGCAATTGAGGATATTACGGAGAAATATCAACAAGAAGTTGAACCTGCTACGACAGAGGAAGAACAGCCCAATATCGTTTATGTAATGAGTGAAAGTTTTTCTAACCCTGAACACTTGCAAGGATTATCGGTTTCAGGAAACCCATTAAAAGAATATTATGAAGTAGCAGAACAAGCCTATAGTGGCAAGATGCTTTCACAAAACTATGGCGGTGGTACTGCTAATATTGAGTTTGAAGCTTTGACGAGTTTTTCTATGGGATTATTAAATCCGCAGATGACTTCTCCTTATACGATGCTGGTACCTAAAATGGACACCTTACCTTCTCTAGTCTCGTTATCAGAAGCTCGCGGTTATGATACGACCGCTATTCATCCCTATGATACTTCCATGTATAAAAGGCAAGATGTTTATTCTACTTTGGGGTTTGATCAGTTTATCGATCAAGATAGCATCGATTATACACAAACGATCGAAAACAATCCTTATATTTCAGATGAGGCCGCTTATCAACAAGTGTTGGATCAGTTGAAAGAAGAACAGTCCCCTCAATTTGTCCATCTAGTGACCATGCAGACACATATGCCTTATGATGGGAAATACGAGGATCCTGATTATCAAGTTAGTGGTCCAGCGGAAAACATTCGCAATATCGAAGGTTATTTGCAAGATATTAATTACAGTAGCCAAGCATTGCAAGACTTTACTGAAGAACTTGCTGAGCTACCCGAACGAACGCTTGTCGTATTTTGGGGGGATCATTTACCCGGGATCTATTCGGACCAATTACAGGAACAAAATACAACAGCAGATTTGCATCAAACGGAGTTTTTAATGGTTGATTCTGAAGATGAATTGACTCACGAAGAGGAAGAAGTAACGAGTCCTTTTTATTTTGCGCCTAATTTATTTGAACGAGCAGGTTTACAATCGACGCCCTTTTATGAGCTTTTGTCGGATTTGGAAAAAATAGTCTCCGCGTTTGAGCCTAGAATGTATGTAGACAATGACGGACAGTGGCATGAAGAATTAACATTAAACCAAAATCAACAGGAAATTTATAACGATTATCGCCTTATTCAATACGATATTTTACAAGGTGAACAGTATAGTTTAGAAAACGATTTTTTTGAATAAGTTGTTTCACAGTTGGAATGAATGATAAAAAATCAGGGAGATGAAAAGAAGAAATCATGCCCTTTAATTTTCTTTCTGTTTGTTTTTTTGTGAAACCACAACGCGAATGAAGTTACTTTTTGGGATGAAAATTGTGGATAAAAAATTGCTGCTGGTTAGAAAATCATTTTAATCAGCAGCGATTTTTTTAAGAAAAATGTTCATTTGTAGGAGCGAGTTGTTCTTGTATAAAGGTAGAAATTCTTGCTAATTTTTCAGAGACAACTTTTTTGCGAGTCAAAAAATAAAGATTTCGTTCTCCAACACTATCTAATGGTTGATAGGGGATAGCTGGATCCAATGCCAATTTCGAAATGATCGTTTTTCCTACTTGGTGTTTTAATAACGCTAAGGCCATTTCATGATTATAGGTGCGAATAAGATTAGGCGATAAATTATTATATTTTAAATAATTTTCATTAATAAAACCTAAGGGAGAGTCGGTCTCAGGTAACAGCCAGTAGTCGGAATTGGGGTCACCGGCTAAAACGAGTTCATCTTTGGTGATGACGTGACGATCGATTAATTCACTGCGCTCAGGTGTTTCGATTAAGCCAAAATCAACTTTGGCTTTTTCTAACTCTTGTACAATTTCTTTACCAGACATAACGGGAAAACTAAAATTAACCATAGGAAAGTGTTTCACTAAAGTAGGTACGATTTTTGGAATAAGAGATGTCCCGCAAGTTTGTGAGCTGGCTAAAACGCATTTTTCCCGGTAGTTTTTCTGCGTACTGATATGGGTCATTGCGTCGTTCCATTCCTCGATGATTTTTAAAACTCTAGGATATAAAAAGTCAGCTTCTTTTGTAGGTAGGATTTCTTGTTTTCCATTGCGGATAAATAGAGAAACATTTAAATCTTCTTCTAGTTTTCTAATTTGGGCAGAAACAGTGGGTTGGGATAGATAAAGACTGTTGGCTGTTTTGGTGAAGTTATGGGTTTCATAAACAGACAAAAAAGTTTTTAATAAATGAAACAAAGGTTCACCCCGTTTACTTAAAAAATTTGTGGTTACTTAACGGCAGCTTGCCATTTTTCACAAAGTAGTTGATAAATTCTATGAATTTCATTATCTGTACCGCGTAACTCAAAATCAGCTAAAAAAGGGGCACTGAATTGTTCAGCATATTGTTTAGCGGTTAAACAATATTGTTCATTGAAATTCTTATTGCCACTACCGATAACGCCTAAGCAGAGTTTTGGGTTATTATGAAATTCAATATAATCACGTAAACTTTCGGTCAAAATTTCTTGATCGCCATTATCGACACCATTGCCACCTTCCAAATAGGTAGGAACACAAGCAAAAAATGGTTCTGTTTCGGCTTCTTCTGGTGTGTTGTCGTCAATTTCTTTTGCATGTATAATAAGAGCATTAGGATCTTTTTGATTTTCTTCTTCGGCAAAACGTTGGAGACGTTGTACAAAAGAACGGGTGTTGCCGGAGATGGATATAAAAAGTACGTTCATTTCTCATTACCTCCTAAAGCTAGTATAGCAAAAATAAGTACGCGAGGGAAAATAAATTTTATAAGAAAGAGGGAACTTTATGATTCGATTGGCAGCAAAAGAGGACCGACCTAAAATTGCTGAGTTGATATTAGTTATCTTAAAAGATATGGAACTTCCATTTTTAAAAGAAGTCGATGACCAGACGACACTTGAGATATTAGAAGCGGCGATGGCGGATCCGGACTATCGTTATGGCAGTCATCGAGGTTTAGTTAGCGAAGTTGATGGAAAAGTAGCAGGTGTTGCTTTTGGTTATTTCGCTAGTGAAGAAGAAAAAGTCGATGAAAGTTTAGAAAATGTTCTTGCAAACCATAAGATAGGTGCTCAGTCATTGTTTACCGAGCGTGAATCATTTGCTGGAGAGTGGTATTTGGATCTACTCTGTGTGGATGAAGCTTATCGAGGGCAAGGCATCGGCTCTCAGCTTTTAACAGCGGCAGAAGAATTTGCTAGGAGAAGTGGCGCTTCTATTATAGGATTGTGCGTCGACTATGAAAATCAAAAAGCACAGCGATTATATGAAGAAAAAGGATTTAAAATTGTAGGTGAACAAACGCTTAGCCATCACCTTTATCATCATATGCAAAAAGCGATTGCTTCTGATTAAATAAGAAAAGACAGAATCCAAAAATGAAGGGTTCTGTCTTTTAATCTAAGCTATTTGATAATTTAAAGTTCAAATCAGAAGCGGTTTTCTTCTTACGATTCCGATTATATAACCAATAATCCATAACGGCTGCAATACAGATACAGGTAGGCGCATTCGCTGGTTTAGGAATGTCTAATAGATAATAATCCCCGGTGACAAAAGCGGCTTTGACCATTTGCATGATTTCTTTATTGAAATGATGGATTTTATAATGATGATTATAAATATCACCATGGACACTCCAGTTCAATTGCTTGATATAGTAGAAATCTCCAGGCCAGTTAAAAATTTTTTGCAACGTTCCGACTTTTTTATAATTTTCATAGATTTCAAAGCGACTGCCAAAAGTAAAACTGATTTGTTTAATACTTGCCACTAGGTTTCCGTTCATACCATACAACGAAAGGGCATCACCTTGTGTCCCCCAACGTCCGACAAGTAAGTAAAGAGAGCGACCGCGTTCATCTGTTACGACTGTGCGAGTAACTTTACTTAACTGTTTATCATGAATGTAAAATTCTGCCACAATCATCATCTCCTCGCTTTAACCCAGCTCATTTATCAACTTCAAGCTCACCTTATAGTTGTTCTTTAATCGTACGGTAAATGGCTTGGCCAACTCCTGCAGCAACGTTGGTATCTGTGATATATTTTGCATACTCTTTCACTTCAGGTAAACCATTGCCCATAGCAAAACTAACCCCAGCTGTTTGAATCATACTAACATCATTTAAATTATCGCCAATCGTCATAATTTCATCCAAAGTAATCCCTCGATCTTTGGCTACATGAGCAACGGCAATTCCTTTTTGCGCCGAGCGATGATTAATTTCCAAATTGTTTTGTCCTGAAGAAGTGACAAATAAATTATCAAAGCTTTCATCGATCATGCGAGCTGCTGGCCCTAGAAATGCAGCGCCATCTTTATGAAAACAAATGATTTTTAAGACGATAATATCTTCTTGCCGCATAACTTCACGAATGCTATCAACAAAACGAATAGGTAAAAATTCAAGACGGGCAGTAGACATGGCAATGGCCATTTTGTGGGTTAAATGTGGCATCGCCTCAGCTACCATGGTCGCAAAATTTTCAATCCGTCGTTCTTTACTTTGCGAAAAAGTTCCTTTATTAGTAGAAATTTCGCAATAAATATCTTCTCTTTCCAAAAGATCCAAAACTTTTTCCGCTGTTTCTAACTCAATAGGCTCCATAAACATAGAATGGCCTGCTTGATCAAAAACTTGTGCGCCGTTGAGGGTGATCATGGCACATTCAATGCCTGCTTCTTTAAGTGAAGGCAAAGCTTCGAGTCGATTCCGTCCAGTAGCCACCATAAATTCAATGCCTTGTGTTTGAGCATATTGGATTGCGGCTACGTTTTTTTCTGGAATTTGCATATTGGCATCAAGCAAAGTCCCGTCCATGTCTGAAGCAATTAGCTTAATCATATATTGTTTCCTTTCGTATCAGGCGAGTCAAACGGTAATAAAAAAGGCACCTTTTAATCGCCAATTCTTCTTTTTATACAAGTAAAGTTTATCATATTCTAGGCCAATTTCTTAGTGAAAAAAAGATTTTTAGTAAAAATTCATGACTTGTCTTGTAGTCAAAGGATTTCTGAGATATTCTTAAAAGTACAAGGAGGATTCAATTTGTATGAAAACGATCATTCGAAATAGTTGGCAAGATGTGTTAGCTGATGAGTTTCAAAAGCCTTACTATCGTGACTTACACGAATTTTTAAAACAAGAATATGCGACTCAAAAGATACATCCGGATATGTATCATATTTTTGAAGCCTTACAAATCACACCTTATGAACAAGTAAAGGTCGTTATTTTAGGTCAAGATCCTTATCACGGACCTAATCAAGCACATGGACTGTCATTTTCTGTGCAACCAGGAGTCAAAGTTCCACCTTCCTTACAAAATATTTATAAAGAACTACAAAGTGATTTAGGAATCCCGCCTGTTAACCATGGACATTTAGTATCTTGGGCCGAACAAGGTGTGCTACTGTTAAATACTGTTTTAACGGTACGAGAAGGCCAAGCTTATTCTCACCAAGGAAAAGGGTGGGAACGTCTAACCGATAAAGTGATTGAGAAATTGAATGAGCGACAAGACCCAGTCATTTTTATCTTATGGGGAAAACCTGCGCAAAAGAAAATTTCTATGATTGATACTTCCAGGCATGTGATTATCAAATCTGTTCATCCGAGTCCTTTATCAGCCAATCGTGGATTTTTCGGTTCAAAGCCTTTTTCAAAAGCGAATAATGCGCTTATCGCTTTAGGAAAGTCACCAATCGATTGGCAATTGCCAGAAAAAGTATAACAGTTTAAAAAAAGAAATATAGCAGATCAGTTGGGTAATTGAAGTCTATTGTTAAAGCGTATTTTTTTTAGTTAATACAGAATGAACCCCTGTTTTTTTCCTTGTTTTTATTGTATGATAGAGACGTATAAAAAATCTGGAGGTAACAAATTCATGGAATTATTTGATAGTCTGAAATTTAAAATTGTTCGTAGGGGAATTAAAATCGCTTTCCCTGAAGCGTCTGACACTCGGATTTTAAGTGCTGTTGCTCGGTTAAGAGGGGAAGAACTCATTGAACCGGTCTTGATAGGTAAACGAAAAGAAGTTGAAGAAGCTGCTTCGACTCGTGGGATTAATATTTCAAACATGACGATTTATGATCCAGACGATTGTAAGCGCTGGGAACAAATTGTAGAAGCATTTTTAGAACGACGTAAAGGAAAGGCTACCAGGGAACAAGCAGAAGAAATTTTAAAAGACGAAAATTACTTTGGCACCATGTTAACTTATATGGGAATTACTGACGGTCTGGTTTCTGGTGCTATTCACGCGACAAGTGATACCGTGCGTCCGGCTTTACAAATCATTAAAACTAAACCAGGGGTTAGTCGAACAAGCGGAGCCTTTTTGATGATGCGTGGAAATGAACAAGAGAAATATCTCTTTTCCGACTGCGCGATTAATATTGCTCCAGAGCCTAAAGAATTAGCAGAAATCGCTGTTGAATCAGCTAAAACAGCAGAGATGTTTGATATTGATCCACGGGTAGCTATGTTAAGCTTTTCAACTAAGGGTTCGGCTCATGGTCCACAATCAGAGGCTACTATTGAAGCGACCAAAGCAGCGCAAGAATTAGCTCCTGAATTATCCATTGATGGCGAGCTGCAATTTGATTCAGCTTACATTCAAACAGTAGCACAATTGAAAGCGCCTGAATCAGGTGTCGCTGGTAAGGCCAATGTTTTTGTATTTCCTGATTTACAATCCGGAAATATCGGTTATAAGATCGCTCAACGTTTAGGTAATTTTGAAGCGATTGGTCCTATTTTGCAAGGGTTGAACAAACCTGTTTCTGACTTATCACGGGGCTGTAATGAAGAAGATGTTTATAAGTTATCGATCATTACCGCAGCTCAATCAGTCATGAATGAATAAAGAATTTTGACTACTGAAGAAGTTGTTTTTTTGTAAACCAACTTCTTCAGTTTTTTATTTGGAGTAAATTCACTTCGGGATTAATTATCAGTAGCAAAACCGAGAAAATAAAGGAAAATTTTTTGCTATTTTTTAATGGAAAAGCTATACTAGCGGTTGTTGATTGAAAGGAAGTGAGAAAGTTGATCACTTTACAAAATATCCAGGCAACTGAAAAATTTGCTACCGTTATCGGTGAAGTAGCAAAAGCTGGCGATAATTTAGTTTTAACTGGAGAATTAGGGGCTGGAAAAACAACCTTAACCAAAGGAATCGCCCAAGGCCTAGGGATCGAACAAACGATCAAAAGCCCCACGTATACAATTATACGAGAATATATGAATGGACGCTTGCCTTTGTTCCACATGGATGTTTATCGGATTGAGTCAGGGGCCTGGGATTTGGGTCTAGATGAATATTTTGAAGGTGACGGTCTTTGCGTCGTTGAATGGGGAAATCAGCTAGAAGATGCTTTGCCTTTAGATTACTTAGAGCTAATTATTGAAAAAGATGATGCTGATGAAAATAAACGAAAGCTAACGTTAAAAGCCTTTGGTACACAAGCAGAAGACTTTAAAAAAAGAATTGCAGAGAAGTGGGGGCAATAAAATGGCAGAAGATATAGATGTGATGATACGAGAAGCTCTGCCTGAAGATGCTTCACAGATAGTGGAAGTTTCCAAAACG
>JAKDZT010000208.1 GCA_030462125.1 Tetragenococcus sp. | reverse complement strand
TTAATGCCACTCTCCATGCATACGATAAATTTCATCTAAACTAGTAATATCTAAAATCAGTGAATGTTTTAAATCTAAATTTTCAATTTCTTCCATATCTTCATTCGTTAATGTAAAGTCATCCACTTGGAAGTTTTCTTCAATTCTTTCTGGGTGGACCGATTTTGGAATTGTGATCACGCCTTTTTCTCTAAACCACCGAATAATCACTTGTGCAGCGCTCTTCCCATATTTTTTACCGATATTCACTAGTACCTCATTAGTAAAAATGCCATTTTTTCCCTCAGCAAAAGGCCCCCAAGCCATCGTTTTTATATCATATTTTCCCATGACTTTACGCAATTCTTGCTGCTGGTTAAAAGGATGCATTTCTACTTGATTAACCGCTGGGACAATTTCATGACTAAGAATTAAATCCACCAAACGATCTTCTAAAAAATTACATACGCCAATGGCATTAATTTTTCCAGCTTTATATAGTTCTTCCATAGCGCGCCAAGTTCCATGATAATCGCCAAGTGGCATATGAATTAAATACAAGTCCAAATAATCTGTCTGTAATTTTTTTAGCGTTTGTTCAAAAGATTGCAACGTTTTTTTATATCCATCATAAGAAATCCATGCTTTTGAGGTAATAAATATTTCCTCACGTTTAATACCACTACGTTTAATAGCATTGCCAACGGCTTCTTCGTTTTCATATGCAACTGCCGTATCAATTAAACGGTAGCCTGTTTTTAAAGCATGGAGTACACTTTCTTCACATTGATTTAAATCATCCATTTAAAACACGCCAAAACCTAAAAGGCCGCTTCGCAGTTTTTTATTTTACTTTCATAATTATTGATTTTCCCTTTTAATCTGGTTACTGTTTCATTTATTTGTGTTTGTTTTTCTATTAATTTTTCATATTCTTCAATAAGAATTTGCTTTCTTTCTTGTAGCGTTCCATCTCCTTGCTGATAAAGCTGTGTATACCTGCTTAAAGAGTCAATGGAAAGTCCTGAGTCACGCATACATTTAATAAATTCTATCCAATTCAGGTCGTCAATCGAATATTCTCTTATACCAGAGTCTGTGCGTTTAATTGGTGGTAATAGACCTTGTCGTTCATAATACCTCAATGTGGCTGGTGTTACCTTATTTTTAGCAGCAACTTCTGAAATATTCATAAAAATTCTCCTTTTGCTTTATTATCAACCGACAGTCAAAGTTATGTATTGTTGCAGTTGAAAAAAGCTTCTTGTTGGTCACTTCCTTCAACTGTTTATTGAGTTTAAGAAAAACCTACAACATTATGCGGAACATAAGGTTCTTCCAAATACTTTACATCCTCTACTGGCAATTGGAAATCTACTGCTTCTACAGCCGTTTCCACGTTTTTTATTTTTGTTGCGCCAACGATTGGAGCAGCAAGATTTTCTTTTTGTAATAACCAGGCTAAAGCAACTTGTGCCCTACTTACCTGATGTTTTTCAGCTACTTCTGCCACACGTTGAATAATGATTTGATCTTTTTTGGCAGAGGGATCATATTTTTCTTTTTGAGCGGGGTCCGTCTCTCTTCTTAATGTTGTTTCTTCAATCGGTTTGACCAGTCTTCCTGAAGCCATAGGACTATAAGGCGTTAATCCAATCCCTTGGTCTAAACAGTAAGGAATCATTTCTCGTTCTTCTTCACGGTACATTAGGTTCAAATGATTTTGCATCGAAATAAATTGGGTCCAACCATTTTTTTCAGCCACACTGTTCGCTTTTTGAAATTGGTAAGCGTGCATTGCCGAAGCTCCAATATACCGCGCTTTACCGGATTTAACCACATCATGCAAAGCTTCCATTGTTTCTTCAATCGGCGTATTGTAATCCCAACGATGGATAATATATAAATCAACATAATCCGTTTGCAAACGCTGTAGGCTTTGATCAATTTGTGACATGATTGCCTTTCTTGAAAGACCTTGTCCATTAGGACCATCAAACATTTTTTGATGCACTTTCGTCGCTAGCACAATCTTGTCACGTTGAGCAAAATCCTTTAACGCTTTTCCTAATATTCGTTCACTTTCACCTAAAGAATAAACATTAGCTGTATCAAAAAAATTAATACCTAACTCTAAAGCTCGTTTAATAATTGGGCGACTATCTTCTTCTTCAAGCACCCATTTGTGGATCCAATTTTTTGGATCGCCAAAACTCATAGCTCCTAAGCAAATTCTTGAAACATCCAGACCCGTATTACCTAATTTTACATATTCCACGTAAAGACCTCCTTTTATCGTAAGTGAAACTTACCCTAGAAAGCTCTAAACAAACTAGAGTAAAATTGATGATTATTCTTCTGTAAAAATTTCTTTCGCTAAGTTAAAGGCGGACCAAGCTTTAGGCCAACCTACATAAAAAGCTAAATGGGTAATTAATTCAACGATTTCTTCTTTCGTCACGCCGTTTTGTTTAGCCATATTTAAATGGGCTTCTAGCTGGGGAACCCCTTGTGTCATCAGACTCGCACAAGTAATCAAACTGCGATCATGAGGAGACATTTGTTGCTCTCTGTCCCATACTTCTCCAAATAGAACATCATCGTTTAATGCTGCAAATTGTGGTGCAAATTTACCTAAATTATCTCTTCCTGCTGTTTGTTTTGCCATAATTGTTTCCTCCCTTTAGTTTGTGCTATTCAAGCCAAGTCTCAATCAACGTATTTGTTTTAAAGACACCTGTCCTGTAATATGTTAGCCCTTGCATAATAACTGAATTAAAACAAGCATCTTATTGTCGAAGGTACAAAATAACCTATCATGCACGTAAGTTCATTTTACAGCCGACGATAATTAACGTCCAATACTTATAAAGTTGCACGTCATGCCTAAAAAGCATTTTTCACTTTCTTAATAAAAATATCAGTCGTTGGTGATAAAGTCGTATTTTTCCTCCATGCTAATACACAATTTGTTTTAATTTCGGGTACTAATGGTAAAAATTTCAAAGAATCTGGTTGTCTAGGTGAAATAGCTCCTTCCATCGCTAAAGCAAGACCAATTCCATTTTCTACCAACGAGAATACGTTGAAAATCAAATTATAAGTTCCTATAATATTTAACTTTACTTCCAGCCCTGTCCAGGAATAAATCATTTTCTGCACGTCAAATCGAAAGGGACTGATGATAGGCAACCCGACTAATTCTTCTGAATGAATTTCTGATTTGCTTGCTAAAAAAGAGCTCCTCGAAACAAGCAGACCCCAGCGTTCTTTTTTGGGCAAAATGACTTTATCATATTTTTCTGTAGAAATAGGCTCAGACATAAGAATACATCTAATAATACCTAATCTAAAAGATAAAGGATATTATATCCTGTACCACTATAAATATTGAACGTTACCTGTGGGTGCTCGGCTAACATTTC
>JAKDZT010000207.1 GCA_030462125.1 Tetragenococcus sp. | reverse complement strand
TTTAATTATTTGCATTTATTAGAAATAAACAGATTTGACCAAAGTATGCCTGAAATTAAAATTTTATTAGATAAAATTAGTTTATTAGAAAAAGGAAAACAATTCCCTGAGGAAGAATATGTAGAAGTTAAGTATTTACTGAGAGATATTAATAGCGAAGTTTACACAATGCAATATGAAAAAGTAAAGGAATGGAGGCAATTATAAGAATAAAAAGAAGTAGTGTTAGATTAATTTTATGTTATAGTTGCAAACGGCGTCGCCAAAAGACCATAAAAACGCGATTTACGGTGCCGAGTAAATCGCGTTTTTTGGAACCAGTTTAAACGTTGTTCTTGGGGCCAGTAGAAGGGACTCTTCGTTGAGAGCTACCCTCAATAATTAATTGATAAGCATTAGAAATCGCCCGGTCTAATATGGCATCTGCTATAGCCCCATTGCCTAATTTTTTATGCCATTCAGCGGTACTCATCTGTGAACATAAAATGAGGGGTTTGGAGCGGTTTCGCAGTTCAAAAACTTCCATTAAGTGTTTTTGTTCTAGCTCACTTGTAGGCGTAAGTAAAAAATCATCAATCACGAGAATATCCACTTTTGTTAATCGTTTAAGAAGCTTTGCCATTTCATGTTCTAACTCTGCTAAATGTAACTCGTTGAGTAGTTGTGTCATACGAAAATACCTTACGGTATAGCTGGCTTCAAGCGCATGATTGGCAAGCGCGTTGGCAATATAACTTTTCCCCGTGCCGGTAGCCCCTTGAATGATCACATTTCGCTGGGAATAGATATAGTGATTGGTTGTTAATTGTTCCAGCACTTGGACATTTATTTTTCGTTCAGGAGAATGATGTATATCACTTAAATAGGCTGTAGGGTTAGATAATTTTGCTTTTTTACGGTTTCTATCGATGGTGTTTTGTTTGCGAGTATAAAATTCTTCGGTAATCATTTGTTCCAATAAATCAAGTGGGGTTAATGAATCGATAGATTCGCCTGTATAAATCGTGCGTAATTGGGCGGCCATAATGGGTAAACGCATCTGCCTTAGTTGTTGCGTTAGCACCTCGATCCGTTTATTTGGAGAAGTCGTTGTCATAATAATCGGCTCCTCTCAAATAAGCTTGTTCCTGTTCTGATGACGTGCTATTCTGGAAAAAAGAAGCGCTCTTGGCTTGCTTTTCAAGTAATGACTTGATGAGGGAATAGCTAGGACTGACATTCATTTCTAAAGCATGTTGGCAGACTTGGTCTAATCTTTGGTCGGAATAGCGGTCTGCCAATTTTAATAGTGCGTGAACGCGTTGATAATATTGTTGTTCAATTTTGGCTTCCAAAAACATTCTTTCCACCACAATCGCTACATTTGGCCCCACACGCCGTGCCCATTTTTGATGATAACGAGAACTGTTCCAATGACCATAATGCGTGCTATTTTCAGGTAAATGTTCTGCCTATGTTGTATACTGTCCAGGATGTTTGTATTGTGTGGAGTGTTGGCATAAAAGCGTAGAATCGTCAAAAACTTTTAAAACGTTCGTATAGATCTTTAAAGTGACTGTTTTCCCAATGTAAGCATGAGGAACGGAATAGTAGTGTTTTTGGTAACTAATATGGCTGTTAGCGTAGACCTTTGCGGTTTTATACTCACCATACTCATAAGGATAGGCCAGGTAAGGGTTGTAAAGTGGCTTGTTCTATGGTTTCAAAAATGGATTGGCGAGAACCGGTTTTCTTTTGAAAAGGTTTTTGATTAAAATTTCGTAACTCGATCGCTAACTGTTCATTATATTCCTGCATACTGAAGAATTGATAATTGCGCATACGAGCGATCAAATGCGTCGTTAATTGTTTGACCGTATTTTCGACAGCTCCTTTATCACGTGGCCTACGTACACGTGCAGGAATGATGACCGTATGATAAGCATTCGCAAACTCTTCATAGCTTTGATTAAGAATGACTTCTGAGCGCGTATGTTGGGTCACGCCCGTTTTCAAATTATCCGGTACAATCAACGTAGGAACCCCACCAAAAAAGGCAAAACATTGAATATGCGCGTGAATCCAGCTCGCTTGTTTCATATTGGGACAAACTAAAGCAAAGGAATACCCGCTGAAAGGCAAAACAGCGACAAAAAGATCGCCTTTGATTTGTTCTCCTGTATCCGGATCGATCCACTGAGCTTTCGTTCCCGCCCAATCCACTTGGACCTTTTCTCCCGCTTTGTAATGAATGACGTGGGCAAAAGGCTGTTTGGCTAAATATTCATGAAAATACTTTTTGAATTGGGTTAACTGATAGGAAACAAGATTCGATTGTCGACATTGGTCCACATATTCTTCCCATAAAAGCTGCAGGGTAACTCCTGGTTTCGAGTTCCTTCGCCAACTGTTCATAGTCCGGTAGGACAAAATGCGGCTGACGTTGATTGGACTTTATTTTCTTAGGTTGAAATATTTCTTCCACTTGTTGTTTTTCCCATTGGGATAGTTCGTGATAAGTTAATTGCTTTTCTTGTGCTACTCGTAGAACTTTACTGACCGTATTGCGTCCAGAACCGACCGATTGACTAATTTGGCGCATACTAATGGATAGTTCGTGAAGCCTGAAAATCTCTAAATAGTTGGGCATAATCGCCACCTCCAAGTTTTTTGTACAAGATAAAATACTTGTACGCTTTATTTATACCGGAGTATGGGCAAGGATGCAAAAAAGCAAGCGACCCGTGGAAGGATTACTTGCTTGAATGGTTCTAAATTTAGCGATTCTGGTGGTTCTCAAACCAGCGTTTTAACTGGCTTTATTAAGTCCGACGAAGTGGTTCTTTGAGAGCGGCGTATCCATTATAGTCGCTATAAATATGAGTGGATGTGAAACTATGAAATCGGAAGACAAATATATTTGGAATAATATAAATGTTAATAGGAGCCCTGTACTTGCTGAAATTGCAGGTAATGTTAATCAAGAGGATAGCAAAGAAGTTCACAATTATTCAGTAGGCATTATATAAGAGGTTATATGATTTAGCTTGTTGTCTCCCGGTTCTGATGATAACTTTTATCGGAATAGATTAGAACATAAGGTGCGTTATAAATTTTAATGTAGATGATATAGCTGCTTCTGTTTTCTTCGTATGAAAACTGAATTGAGTAAAAAAGTTAAGTCTTACGTAGTCGTAGTTAGAAAGGGAAATATTCGATTATTTCGATTTTATTAATCAATAGGAGTTGATATATATGAGAAGAGAAAACGAGTATATACTAAATGCTTTAAAAAACAACAGGGGTTTTATAGCTGCTCAACGGGCAAGTGATCTCAATAAAGCAGATAGTAAAAGCATTACTCAAATTATCCAAGATGCTCCAGAAGACTTAGATAAATGTTATATAGAAGAAAGCTTCGAAAAACTTATAGATAAAACTTATCTTACTAAAATGGATCCTGAAGGACA
>JAKDZT010000206.1 GCA_030462125.1 Tetragenococcus sp. | reverse complement strand
ATTCGATCAATTCAATTGATGCATAACCCCAACTGTTCCAATCTCCACCAACATCCCAGCTCCCCTGGTTAACGGGGGCAACTTGGATCACTCTACCGTTTCCTACTACATGTGTGTAAAAACCCGTATTGAGATCTTTTGTCTGCATAAAGTCCGCTTCATTTTGCGCAGTTGAATCAGGGTTTCCCGTTGAATGAGCATGTATTTGCTTAAATGGTGGAGTTCCTACTTGTGGTGTTCCTTTTCTAATTTGTTTCTCTGTCTTTGGTAATGTCATCGTTAATCATTTCCTTTCATTTTTTGTTAAAAAAAGAAAATAGTCCGTCATCCTATTCCCCTTTTTTTAGATTCAGCACTTTAGCAAATGCTTGATGTAGGCCTGTGGAAGCTAAGCCACTGGCTGCACCAATAACGATAGCTTCAACGCTTACGCCGATTACTGTTCCACCCAAAATAGCTCCTAGCACACAAACGATAAACGGAATGTACTCTCGAGCGACCTGTAGCACCGGGGTGGTTTTAATCACATAGCCAACGATCAAACAGGCTATTACAATGATTGGAACAAGGCGATCATTCAAAATTTCTAAACCCATCTACTTATCCCCCTTTCAGCTTTTGGCATTGCGCTTGTTTCATATAAAACAATATTTTTTTCTTGCAATTGTCAACTTTGTTCTTTTTATATGTTATCCAACACCTCACTCTATGTTACATAATGTATCATAAATTGATAAAAAAGTACTGAAACGCTTGCTTTGATATCTTTTGAAATATACTATAGTTTTTACAATTCTCTTAGCACTAAATTTACTTTGGCCCAAAAACAGTAAAAAAACCGATACATTCTATTCTATATCTCTTCCTTTTAAATCATCACGTTAATTACTTATTTCATATACACACCTCACTTTTTGATACGTTCCGTATCTGATACATACACTATACAAGATACAATATGTAACGTCAATAGTTTTTAGATACATTTTATAACTTTTCATTCATATAAGATACAAAAAGTATCTGTTATATGTTATCATCATTGTTAAAGGAGGGATTTTTAATGTTTGGCCAAAAATTAAAAGAATTACGCTCAAGTAGAAATCAAACTCAACAACGACTTGCTGATTACTTAGGAATATCTAGAGCAGCATATTCTCATTTTGAAAATAGTAGAAATGATCCTGATCGAGAAACTATCGTAAAATTAGCTGATTATTTTGATGTTTCTACTGATTACCTACTAGGAAGAGGAAATAGAGAATATGAAAATCCTGAAAGTAAAAGTCAAACAGTAGCTGCTCATATAGATGAGGACGTTTCAGAAGAAGAAATGGAAGACATTTTAAACTATATTGAATTTATTAAACAAAAACATAAAAAGGAGTGATTATTTGGATAAAGCAGAAGAACTAATGTCTCTTTTTTCAAACCTTTCTTATGTATATGATGATAATATGCCGAAAAAACAAGGCGGCTTAAATGTAGATAATTATATTTACTTAAATCCTAATCAGACAAAAACAGAACTAACAAGTACGGTGTCTGAAGAAATTGGACACTATTTAACAAGTGCTGGAGATATTATTGCACAGGATACAAATGAGAAACGAAAACAAGAACGTAAAGCTCGTGATGTGGGAGCGACTTTAGTCGTCACTGCAGACGATATATTAAAATGTTTTGATAATGGATGTGAAACAACTCAAGATTGCGTTGATTTTTTGAATGTAACCTCCAAAACATTTAATGACGCCATCGAGTATTATCGAAGAAAATATGGAGGAATTTTAACAGAAAATAACGATATCCTTATTTTTAACGCAGATGGAACGATTTCTGTTCATAAAAGGAAACTGAATAGTTGATCAATTCGGATATTCCAAGTTATTTTCTAAAAGAGTTTTGTTCACAAAAATAAAAAGTAGTATTAGCATTTCTAACAGAGGCATTAAACATCGTACAGTACAATTTCTATGCTTACCGCTAATAATAGAAATTATACTGTACGTTTTTCCGTATGATAAGCTTCTCTTTTTATTATGCATACTTTTCCCCAGCTCCATTTAAAGGACTTTAAAACAAAGTTTATCTTGAAAAACATAACTTGCGTTTGGTATCCTAAAAATGGGTGTACAAAATTATAATTTAAACCTAGCCGAGTTATTCACTGCTCAATTTTATTATTTAGAGAAAGTATCACCTCATTAAATAACGTACATTACTTTCTTCATAATAAAAAATTGTTATAAATAGTTTGTAGGTCATGGTTTATTTATATTTAAATAGCTAGAAAGAAGGAATGAAATGAAAAAATACTTATTAGGCGTTTTATTGATATCCAGTTTTAGTTTGGTAGCATGTACTTCGAACAACAATGAAGAAGTAAGTGCACAAAGTACAGAACAACCCACAACAGAAACGACTGAAGAAGAACCAGAATCAACATTTAAAGACGGTGTATTCGATAATGACTCTTTCACGTTAACTTATGAAGATGCAAAAATAATTAACAGTCCCATGGAGAACAGTCCTGGTCTATATGTCACATATACTTTAAAAAATAAATTAGAGGAAAACATCAACCCTCAAGAAGTGTTGGATTTGATTGTCACAGCTACACAAGAAAATGATACATCAGAAGTTGATCTATCGAATGATTATTACTCAACTGATGCTTTTGGACCGGAAGATGATGTTGATACTTACAATGAACAAGTAGATAAAGAAAATGCAGTGTCCAATGATTTAAAACCTGGCAAAGAAGTTGAAATTATCAATGCCTTTGGTTTGGACAACAAAGAAGAACCTGTACAACTACAAATGCTTGTCAATCCAGAAACAGAAGAATATTCTGACCCTTATGAAATTGACCTAAAAGACTTAGAAGAAATTCCTGGACCTAAGGAAAATAAGGATGAATACTGGGACGATGAAGCTGCTGCTGAAAAAGAGCCAGAAGTAGTGGAAAACGAAAAACAAGATATTGAAGGAGCTCCTGAGAGAGATACAGAATCGGAAGCGCAAGATGATTATTGGGAAGCGAAAGAAGCCGGCCTTACAGAAGATGAAATTGGTGAATATACATCGAACAAGTGGTATGGTAATCCAGCAGAAAATGACGGAACTTATTATACTGATTTAGATGATTATTTATCTGAAAAAGAAATGGAAGAAGAGCAAAGCTATGAACCAGAAGAAGATGAAGAAAAACTAGAAGGAATGAGAGAAGAAGCCGATCAATGGCAAGAAGCATTCGAAGCTGAGCAAGGAAGAAAAGCGACGTCTGGAGAAATTCAATCTCACTGGGCTGAACTCCAAGGTTGGGAATAAACAACAAAATAAGCACGCTCCACATTCCCAGGTAAACAGCGTACTAGACAAAATAAAAGTCTCTAAAGATATTGTTAAACCAACGTCTTTAGAGGCTTTTAATCAATAATAGGGTAGAGGGGAAATAAAATTTCCGCCCCTCCCGTCGCACCGTACGTACG
>JAKDZT010000035.1 GCA_030462125.1 Tetragenococcus sp. | reverse complement strand
TCAAGAGCTGACGAAACCGTTGTTTAGTATCGTTTTACATGTGCGAAACTTGAGTAATAAAGTCTCTTATTTTTTTATTTTAATTTTTCTGCACGCTGATTTTCTATCAAAAAAGCAAGGTAAATCTATTCTACAAAATCCGGATATAAAAGTTTCAGTATGTCCATTGTTAAACGACGTCCCTCGCCTTTATAGGGATAGCAATGCATATGCATCATCGGATTGAAATTCGCCTCGATAATACCGTAAGCATTAGGAGTATGGGCAGGCGCATTAACATCTGGAACAATCATATCAACCCCACAGATAGCCGCATCCAGCGCTTGTGCTGTTTCCACAGCAAGCTGTTTATAATCTTGCGAAAAAGCATCTGTCATATCAATCGAGTCGCCTCCAGTTGATACATTGGAATTATCTCGCAAATAGACCGTTTTGTTTTGTTTCGGTATCGAGTCCAGTTCATACCCTTGTTCGCGTAAAACAAATTCCTCACTTTGGCCCAACTGGATTTTTTCTAGCGGCGTTCGATGATTTTCTCCCCGTAAAGGATCGTTATTTTTTTGTGCTACTAGCTCTTGAATGGAGTGTTGTCCATCCCCAGTAACATTTGCTGGTACACGTAACAAAACAGCTTTAACTTGTTCACCGATCACAAAAAATCGATATTCTGTCCCTGGTAAAAATTCTTCCACTAGAATGGCGTCATCTTCTTTAAAAGCAGTATCTACCGCTTGTGCATAATCGTTTTTGCACGCGCCCTCTGCGAAAACCGTAATTCCTAGGCCAAAATTCGTGGACTTAGGTTTTACGACGATGTTCTTATCCCGAAACTCTTCATAATTTAAGTGTGCCGCTTTTTGGTTCGAAAATTCTTTGCCTTGAGGTACCCGAAAGCCAGCTCGTTGTAAGATTTTTTTCGTAACTGTTTTATTTTCCATAATTAAAGGGGTAATATACGTATCTTTACTTGTCATATTCCCATTTTTTACGTATTCATTATGTCCTTGTGCAGTTAGCTTCAAAAATTGGTCTTGTTCATCTAAAATCTCAATTTGGAAGCCTTTTTGAATAGCATCAAACATGAAAATTTGCGTGGAAAGTTCCATATTCGTAAAACCAGCTAGCTGATAAGGCGCTTGCCAAGCTTTTTTATAATAAGATAACCCTTGTTGAGCCCCTAATTCTTGTTGGGAACTTTTCTCGCTATCCAAGTAAATCTTTCCTGCTAATGTTTGAGATGGGTCGTCTAACATTTCCTCTAGCTGGTCTAAAACTTCTGTAGAAACCGCCAGACCCGTTTGTTCAATAAAGTTTCTCATTTCAACGATTAACCTTTGTGCTTCATCATAACAAGTAGTTTGAGCCAAGGGAGATTCCAAAGCAACCAAATTATTCAGTTGTTCCCCTTGTTCGACCCAATCATCCGGCTCAGCTTCTTCATCTGTCCATAACAAAAATAGCATAAAGATATGTAGAAATTCTACTTCTTCTTTACTGATTCCAAAAGGTTGATAAGGATCTAGATCAATATTACGCAATTCAATATAACGGACCGGTTTATTTGCCAAATCAGCCACGCTTTTACCCCCTCTTAAACGTACAGGGGCATAAAATTCTTTTTCTTCTGAAAGCTTTCCTTCTTCCACCATTTGTTGGATATCATTTACATATTCTTCAATCGAGCGATAGGTTACTTGTACATCATCATGGTTTTTATAACCATACGGACTATTACGAATACTACGAACGGGCTCTTCTGGATGCTCATTGCCATTAAAATAACGTGGTTCACTTAATGGTGAGGCACCAAAAAAATAAGTAGTAAACCAACGATAATGTAAATAATTACGCGCAACTTTTAAATAAATATCTGTTTTGAATTGATAATAATTCTTATACTCCTCTTGTAATTCAAACATTTTTTGAATCATCTCATCATCAAATTCAAAATTAAAATGAATCCCACTAACCATTTGTTTCCTTCGCCCATAGGACCTTGCAAGGTAACGACGATACAACACGTCTTCGAAATTATCGAGCTTGGCGATCACGATATTCTCTTCTTCTTTAGGCAATGCAGGGGGCATACTCATCGGCCATAGCATTTCCTTAGGATCCATCGAACGATAGACTGTATCATGAATGGCCGCTAGCCAACGGAAAAGAGAAGACACACTGTTTGTGACTGGTGTCACTAATTCCATCTGCGTTTCAGCAAAATCCGTTTGGATGTAGGGATGAAAGCTACGGTTTCCTAACTTTTTGGGATAATCTGTCGTTACCAAATCCCCTGTCTTTGTCACTCGTTGACTTTCTTTTTCAATCCCATAACGGGCTTTTAATAAGTAAGGATATAATTGTTCATTGGTTAAAATTGGTTGGATATTCATAAAATAATCCTCTCTTTAAAAAATTCTACAACCATTATAGCAAACAATAAAACAGGAAGCTTTGATTTTGTCCTCAAAAATTCTCACTTCTAGAATTTAAAGCAATATCCATGAAACATTATAAATCCTTTTTGAAAAACGTAAACCCTAAAAAGCTGCCTAACAAAACAAGTTAGTTCTAAAAAACAGTGTGGCTAAGCCTAAATAAACGCATAAGGTTAGCTGACTAGTGAGGCTAAACACGTATAAGAGCGTTAAATTATAAAAGTACTGTTGTTAATTTGCAAAAAAGCAATCAAAATGGCCTTCTATCATGGATTAAGAACATAACAATGCAAAGGTAATGAGGTAAAAAGTAAATAAGAGCATAATAACGATAAACTAGCGAGCTTAATCGTAGCTTAGCTCACTGGAATAGAAAAGCTATGTGTTATTTGATATGTTTGTCTAATAAAATTAATCATTTAGAGATAAAAAAAGAACCAAACGATTTTTTTGTTCGTTTGGTTCTAATTTTTATTCTTCTTGTAAGAGTCCCTTAAATAGTCCTACTACGAAATCATTGGGATCAAAAACTTCTAAGTCGTCAATTCTTTCCCCTAGGCCAGCCAATTTTACTGGTAGATGGAGCTCATTGCGGATTGCTAATACAATCCCACCTTTGGCCGTTCCATCTAGTTTCGTTAATACTAAGCCCGTAACATCAGTGGTTTCTTTAAATTGTTGGGCTTGGTTCATCGCATTTTGACCCGTTGTCGCATCCACGACTAATAATACTTCATGAGGGGCAGTAGGATCTTCACGTTTGATTACTCGTTTGATTTTATCTAATTCGTTCATTAAATTGACTTTGTTTTGCAGACGTCCAGCCGTATCGATCAATAAGACATCTGCTTGTTCTTCTTTGGCTTGAGTCATTGCATCAAAAACAACGGAAGCCGGATCGCTACCTGCATTGCCACGCACTACATCTACTTCAGCGCGAGCGCCCCACTCAACCAATTGGTCAATAGCTCCAGCCCGGAAAGTGTCCGCTGCTGCCAGCAACACCTTTTTACCTTCTTGTTGGTATTGGTGAGCAAGTTTTCCGATACTTGTCGTTTTTCCTGTACCATTCACACCGACAAATAAGAAGACGGAAAGTCCATTAGGTTGCTCGTTAAGTTCGTTAACTTCTTTTTCGCCTTCTTCTTCGTACAGATCAACTAATTTTTCAATAATCGTATTTTGAACAGCGGCAGGTTTCTTAGCGTTTTGTATTTTTACTTCTTCTCGTAATTCATCCGCAATTCGCATAGACGTATCAAAACCGACATCCGCGCCAATTAAAGTATTTTCTACTTCTTCAAAAAAGTCTTCATCTACTGAACGGAAATTAGCAAATAACTCATTCATCCGATCTTTGAAGGTTCTGCGTGTTTTTGCTAGACCTTTTTCGTATTTTTTCTCCGTATCGGCGGGTTCTACCTCTTCAACTTCTTCTGTTTCTTCTGGCTTTTCATCAGCTGGAAACTCAGCGTCTGTAGTAGTTTCCTCTGTTGTTTCTTCTGCTTCTGTTGGTTCGGTGGTCTCTTCAGCTGGTTCACTGACTTTTTCTTCTTCTTGAGTAGCTTCTTCTGTCTTTTGCTCTTCTTCTTTATCTTTTACAAAGGCATGTTTAATTTTATCAAAAAGTCCCATTTATACTTCAACTCCTTTGTGTAAACTTAAAATGGCGTCATTTATGAAGCGCATACTCTTCAACAACTTGAGCAACACCATCTTCATCATTGGAAGCCGTAATGATATTGGCTTTTGCCTTAACTTGCTCTACTGCGTTTTCCATCGCAACACCATAACCTGCATATTCGATCATGGGTAAGTCATTTTCTTCATCACCAATGCTCATCACTTCTTCTGGTGAAAAATCCAAATCTTGAGCTAAAGAAGCAATACCAAAGGCTTTAGTAACTCCCTTAGGCATAAATTCTAACAGATTTCCACGAGATTTAATAACTTCATAACGGTCTTTATAAACAGCTGGAATTTTAGCAATTTGTTCATCTAGATAATCTTGATGATACCCGACCACGGCCTTATTATACAAACGATCTGCTGTTAATTCTTCAACAGTTGTCGCTTGAAAAGTCAAAAGTGGATTTAGTTGCGGATAAATCGATAAATGTTGCGCAGAAGTTGGTACTGATAAGACCACTTCATCGGACAAAACGTCTAAAGGCAAGTCTAGTTCGTGGGCTAATTTCGTCAAGTCCAGGACATCTTCTTGTTTCATTGCTGCTTTTGCTACAATTTCTCCTGTATCGTTTTTTTGCACTAATCCACCATTAAAAGTAATACTGTAATCTCCAGGGCTTTGCATCTTTAGCTCTTCTAAATAAGGACGAATGCCAGCTAATGGCCGCCCAGTACAAATAACAACTTTGACGCCTTGAGCTCTAGCCTTTTGTAAGATATTTTTATTGCGCCAAGAAATCTTTTTTTGTCCATCTAGTAATGTACCATCTAAGTCAATAGCAATTAATTTGATCATGTCCTATCTTTCCCTTCAACTGCAATTTGTCCGTTTTCTGCTACATCTTCTAAGCGAACTGAGACAATTTTAGAAACGCCCGATTCCTCCATTGTAATGCCATACAAAACATTGCAAGCTTCCATCGTTCCTTTACGATGGGTAACAACAATAAACTGTGTATCATTGTTGAATGTCTGTAAATAATTAGCAAAACGTAGAATATTGGCTTCATCAAGAGCTGCCTCGACTTCATCTAATATACAAAAAGGCACAGGACGCACTTGAATAATAGAAAAAAGTAGCGCAATGGCGGTCAAAGCTCGTTCGCCACCGGACAATAAACTTAAATTCTGTAATTTTTTACCTGGCGGCTGTGCCTCAATTTCTATACCCGTATTTAACAAATCATTAGGATCTGTCAAAAACAACTCAGCCCGACCGCCGCCAAACATGTTAGGAAAAACTGCTTTGAATTTTTCTCGAATCTTTTCAAAAATATCTTTGAAACGAACTTTCACTTCTTCGTCCATTTCATCCATTGTAGTAAACAATTGATTTTTTGCGGTTAATAAGTCTTCTCTTTGTTGTTGCAAGAAATCATAACGCTGAGAAACTTCTTTGTACTGGTCAATAGCATTTAAATTCACCGGACCTAACTGTTTGATTTGATGACGCAGATGTTGAATTTGTTCTTTCGTTTCGTCATTTTTTTCCACAGGTTCGTAATCTTGCTCTGCCTTTTCGAAAGTTATATGATATTCTTCTTGCAAATAAGCAAGACGTTGGTCCAATAAATTCTCTTGGCTATTTTTTTCTACTTCGGCCGTCGTTTTTTCAGCTAATTTCTCTTTTTGTTGTTGGTTTAATTGACTCAATTTTTCATCTTGTTCGTTAATTTCTTGGTATAAACGATCACGTTCTTCACGCTTGTCCTGCAATTGTTCCTGCAGTTCGTCCTTTTTCTTAGTTAAAGTCGCAATTTGTTTTTGTAAAGACTCTTTACTTACTTCATGGTCTGAAACATTTGAGTTTAAAGCAGCTAGTTGTTTGTTTAATGATTCTTCCCGCTGCTTTTGTTCGGAAAGTGCTTGTTCGTTGGTTTGAATCTGTTGTTTAAGAGTACTTCTTTGTTCTTTATTCACAGCAAGATCAGCTTGTTTTTCCGCTAATTCTTGACTCAGGCTGGTTCTTTTCTTTTCAATCGTATCGTCCTGCTCATTTAACTCTTGCATTTCTGTTTGTAGCTTTTGTAGTTGCTCGCCTACATTTTGTTGCTGCTCGGACAAAGTTTCTTTTTGCTCTTTATAATCAGCAATAAAATCTTGTACTTCTCGATTTTCAAACTCATAAACTTTTTGTTCCTTACTCAAGCGATCAATTTCTTCTAGCATGTGATTTTTACGACTTTGTAGCTCTTGTTCTTCTAAACGCGCGTTTTCGCTTTTTGTCCGCAAAGTTTCCATTTCTTGCTGGCAAGCTGTAGCTTGTTGTTGAAATTGATCTACTTGTTTTTCGATCGTTTGTAAACGTTGATCACTACGTTGTGCTTGCTGTTTCAGCGTCTGCAATTCATTTGCTTGGCTAAACAAGCTCCCTTGGTTCCCACGTTTCGTTGCCCCACCGGTCATAGACCCACCGGCATTCATTACATCGCCACTTAAAGAAACGACTCGATGACGAAATTGAACAGCTTGCGCAATTTCGTTAGCACTTGTTAGATCTTGTGCGATTAAAGTCGTCCCTAGTAAGTTTTGGATAATAGATGAAAATTCTGTCGAAAAATAAACTAACTGACTAGCAACACCAATAAAACCGGGCACATTCTGCGCTTGGTTAAAGGCTACGGTGGGCAGTTGTCGTGGCTTAATTGTCGTCATCGGCAAAAAAGTAGCACGTCCAGCCCGACGCTCTTTTAAGAAAGTGATTCCAGCTCTAGCAGCAGCTTCATTTTCTACCACAATATGTTGCGCTTGCGCTCCCAGTGCCGTTTCGATGGCCAACGTATAATCTGAGGGAACCTCAATTAATTCAGCTACCGCTCCTGCAATACCTGACAACTCATTTTGTTGTTGCAACACAACACGTACGCCTTGATAAAAGCCAGAATAATTCTCTTGGATCTCTTGCAGGCTTTTTATCCGAGCCTTAATTTGACGCGTTTCATCCATTAATTGATACATCTTATTTTGTGCATCTTCATATTGCTTTTGATAAGAAGCTTGTTTTTCTTGTAGTTGATTAAATTGCTTTTTTTGTTCAGATAAAGTCGCTTGTAACTGCTCTAGTTGAGAAGACACTTCCGTAACGGCTTGTTGTTTTTGTTCATAGTCTTTACTGGCAGTATCTTGTTTTTCTAAAGATGACTGATTTTTCGCCATTTCTTGTTGGTACTGCCGTTCCAGATATTTCAATTCATTGCCAATATTGGCTTGCTCTTGCATCTGGTCCACATATTTTGCGCGTAATTCTTCAATTAATTCCTTAGTGGATTTTTGATATTTTTGCAACTCTGCTTGAGTTTGTTCTATTTCTTTTTCAATATTTTGGATCTGCCCATTTTTTTGCGATAAGTTAGCAACCAGATCCGTTTTCTCTGTTTCCAAAGTTTCGAGTTTATCTTTAACTTCAGCCAAATTTTCTTGGTATTCTTGCGCGCTTTTTTGTGTATGTTTGGAACGTTCTTGTAATACCTCTTGTTGCCCTTCTGCTTGTTTTAAAGATTCTACCAAAGAAACTTGTGTTTGATTATTTTTTTCTAACCATTGATCCAGTTGACTACGACTTAGGCGTAGTTCTTGTAGCTTGGTTTCTTTTTGTTGAATGATTTGAGCAAAAGATGTTAGCTGCTCATTTAAATTTTCTAATTGCTCTGTAGCTTGTTCAAAAGCTGTTTTCGCTTCTTTCATCTCAGCTACAGTATAGGCTACGTCAATTTTGGTAAATTTTTCCTTTAACGTTAAGTATTGCTTTGCCGTAGCGCTTTGCTCTTTTAAGGGCGCCATTTGGTCTTCTAACTCATAAACAATATCTTGTACACGGCTTAAATTATCTTCTGTTGCAAACAGCTTTTGCTCCGCTTGTTTTTTTCGCTGCTTATATTTTAAGACACCTGCGGCTTCTTCAAAAATCCCCCGCCGATCTTGTGGTTTACTGGCAAATATCGCTTCGACTTTTCCTTGTGAAATGATTGAAAAAGACTCTTTTCCCAGACCTGAATCCATAAATAATTCCTGGATATCTTTGAGACGACAAGCTTGTTTATTCAAAAAGAATTCACTTTCGCCCGTTCGATACAAGCGTCGTGCAACGCTGACTTCACTATAATCTACGGGCAAATAATGGTCAGAATTATCTAATATGACGGTCACTTCACTAATATTTAATGGTTTGCGCGAATCTGACCCAGCAAAAATCACGTCAGGCATCTTTCCACCGCGCAAATTGCGCGCAGATTGTTCGCCTAATACCCAGCGTACAGCTTCAGTAATATTACTTTTGCCACTGCCGTTTGGACCGACAATGCCGGTTACACTATCTTCAAAGTCGATCGTCATACGGTCAGCAAATGATTTAAAACCGGCTAACTCAATTCTTTTTAAATACACCTGTGTTCCTCACTTACTTTCAAGATCAGCTAAAGCGTTAGCTGCTGCATCTTGTTCTGCTATTTTTTTTGATTTTCCATGCCCTTTGCCGACCAATTCGTCATCGCAATAAACTTCAGTCCAAAAAAGGCGTGCGTGAGCTGGACCTTCTTCTTTAACTAAGCGATAATCAATGACACGGTCACCAGAGCGTTGTAAATATTCTTGTAGTCGTGTTTTATAATCCATCTCATGTGAAAAAGCACCCGATACAACTTTTGGATAAATGACTTGTTTCAAAAATTCTTCCACTTTTTCTAAGGATTGATCCAAATATAGGGCCCCCAAAAAAGCTTCAAACAAATCACACAGTAAAGCTTCCCGCTCACGTCCACCGGAATGTTCTTCCCCTTTACCTAAGACAACATAGCGGTCAAAAGAACACTCTTTAGCAAATGCTGCTAAGCTATCTTCTCTTACAATGGCTGCTCGCAATTTGGTTAAGGTTCCTTCAGGTACGTTAGGATACTGACAATATAAAAACCTAGAAACTAATAACTCTAAGACAGCATCCCCTAAAAATTCTAAACGTTCATTATCTGATAATTGTAGTTGACGGTGCTCATTCACATAAGATGAATGCGTAAATGCTTGCTCTAACAAGCTAACATCATGGAACACGATATTGAAGTTCTCTTTTAATTCTTTTAAAAACTGACTCTCCATTGATTCCATTCCTTTTCTTTTTTGACCTTCTTTTATTATACCGATTTTTACTAAATAATGAAATAATTGTACGATAAGAAAGCAAAAATCTTTGGGGAAACTTATGCATTTTTGCTATTCGTATAAAAAAATCGATCCTTGATCAAAAGGACCGATTTTTATTTAATTTAAGTGAGAATTGATATAATCAACTGCGGCACCTACTGTTTGGATTTGTTCAGCGTCTTCATCGGAAATTTCTGTACCAAACGCTTCTTCTAATTCTAAAACAAATTCCATAACACTAATCGAATCCGCATTTAAATCATCTTTAATACTCATTGATTCCTTTACTTGGTCAGCTGCCACTTCAAAGTGGTTAGCGATCACTTCAGCTACCTTATTAAATATTTCTTCACGCGTCAAATGTTTTCACCTCCACGCCTCTATCATAGCAATAAATAGCTATTCAATATTTTACGATTTTTTATGCCATTTGTCTAGGATTTTTTCGTTTTTGTAACAAAGATTGCAATATTATTACATTAGCTGGCTGCTTCATTTTTTTCAAATTGTTTCGTTAACTTGCCAACGACATCCGTATCAAGCATTGTATGAATTTGTTTGATGGTAGCTGCTACTGCTGTTGGTTCAGTAGCACCATGCGTTTTAACAACTGGAGATTTCAAACCGAACAAAACTGCACCGCCGTATTCAGCATAATTCATTTCATTTTTTAAGCCCTTGAGTGAATTTTTTAATAATAATGCGCCCATTTTTCCCTTCATGCCTTCATCAAGGATCGACTTCTTCAATAGTTTGGTGATGTTTAGTGCAGTCCCTTCGATTGATTTTAAGACAGCATTTCCTGTAAATCCGTCGGTTACTACTACATCTGCCACCCCATTTAAAATATCACGAGATTCGATGTTGCCAACAAAATTTACACTGGTTTCTTCTGACAAAAGCTCATAAGCCTTTTTGGTTACTTCACTGCCCTTGGACTCTTCTGTCCCATTGTTTAATAAGCCCACTCGCGGATTTTCTACTTTTCGTACATTTGTCGCATAAAACGAGCCTAAAACACCATATTTTAATAAATGCTCCGCTTTATTTTCAGCATTTGCTCCTAAATCAAGCATATCAAATCCTTTATTTTCTCCAAGAATTGGTAATGTTGACATTAAACCAGGACGTTCGATACCTTTGATGCGTCCAACGATAAATAAGCCAGCCGCCAAAAGGGCTCCGGTATTGCCCGCTGAAAAGCAAGCGTCGGCTTCCCCTTTTTTGACTGCTTGTGCCGCTAAAACCATGGAAGCTTGTTTTTTGCGACGAATCGCTCGTACTGGTTCATCTTCACTGCTTACTTTTTCATCTGTATGGATAATCGTAATATTTTTTTCGTCCGTTACATATTTTTTAATTTCTGCTTCTTTTCCGTATAATTGAAATTCGATCTCCGGAAAATCTTTTTTTGCCAACATTACCCCAGAAACAATCGCTTCTGGTGCATTGTCGCCACCCATAGCATCTACTGCAATTTTCACTTTGCTTACACATCCTTCTTAAAATTCGTCTTTTTTAGTATATCATAACCATTTAATCAAAAAACTGATTTTCTTTATTCATTTCTTTTAGATAAGCAAGGAGTCCGGCGTTTTCAGGTAACAATTGCCAATTTTTTTGCTCCCATAAATTTTGAGCTTCCTCCTTGGCTACCTCTAAGATATTAGCGTCCGCTACAATGTCTGCCGCGACAAATTCTGGCAGACCCGATTGCTTAAAGCCGAACACTTCACCAGGACCGCGCAATTCCAAATCTTTTTGGCTGACAGTAAAGCCGTTATTCGTTTCGGTCATAATTTTCATTCGTTCTTTCCCTAGCTCATTTTTAGGATTGGCAACTAAAATACAATAAGAAGCTTCTTGCCCTCTGCCAACACGTCCACGTAATTGATGCAATTGAGCTAAACCAAAGCGATCGGCGTCCATAATAAGCATAGTACTTGCATTAGGGACATCGACACCGACTTCAATCACAGTAGTCGAAACCAGCACTTGGATTTCATTTTCTTTAAAAGCCTTCATGATCGCTTCTTTTTCTTCGTTTTTCATTTTACCATGGAGTAAGCCTACAGCAAATTCTGGGGCAAAAAAATCGTTCAATTGCTCATATAATTCTACCGCATTTTGCACATCCAACATCTCAGATTCTTCAATTAACGGACAGATCACATACATTTGACGCCCAGTTCTCAACTCCAATTGCGCATTTTTTAAAGCGTCCGTAAGCTGCCCATGCTTAATCCAATGTGTTTTAACTGGAATCCTTCCAGCGGGCATTTCATCGATGATCGAAACGTCCATTTCACCATAAGCAGTAATCGCTAGCGTCCGCGGAATCGGAGTCGCTGTCATAAATAATACGTCTGGCTGGAATCCTTTTTCGCGTAGCCCCTGACGTTGATTAACGCCAAAGCGATGCTGCTCATCGGTTATCACTAAACCGAGATTAGAAAAATCAACCCCTTCTTGAATTAAGGCATGTGTACCCACGACGATATCAATCTTTCCTGACTGTAATTGTTCAATGATTTCTTGCCGCTCTTTTGGTTTGGTCGAACTGGTTAGAAGAGCCGTATGTACTTCTACAGATTCAAATAATTGGTTCAAGCTTGCTAAATGTTGTTGCGCTAAAATTTCTGTAGGCACCATTAAAGCCCCTTGAAAGCCTGCTGTTACAGCAGCATATAAAGCAATCGCAGCTACCACTGTTTTTCCGCTACCTACATCGCCCTGTAGTAAGCGCTGCATATGTTTAGCACGTAAAAAATCACGACAAATTTCGTTAGTCACGCGTTTTTGTGCATCTGTTAACGTAAAAGGCAGGCTGCGGGTAAACGACTTTACACGGTCCACATCATAAGCAATGACGATCCCATGTTTCTCAGATTTTTCTGCTTGTTTTAACCCTTGAATTTTCATTTGAAATAAAAAAAACTCTTCAAATACAATCCGTCGTTTTGCTTGGTGGTACTCGTTAAGATCTTGAGGAAAATGCATCGCATACATCGCTTCTTTTCTGCCCAATAAACGATATTTTTCCCTTAAAGATAAAGGTAAATTCTCCTCCAGCTGATCTGCAAAGCGAGTAAATGCTTTTTTGATCAAATCAACCAAAGTATGCTGTCGTACCGCTTTACTAACATGATAAATAGGGGCAAAGTCTCCTTCTTGGTTCGCTCCTAAAATTTTCATGCCTGTTAATGATTTACGTTTAGCGTCCCATTTACCATAAATAGCGATATCTTCAGAGACCACAATCTTGTCTTTTAAATAAGGTTGGTTAAAAAAAGAGACATTAAAAACTTCGCGGTCTTGCATCATGCGAAACTGCAAGCGCGATTTTTTATAGCCAAAACGATTAACTACTGGAGGGGACACTACAAGCCCTTTGATCGTTACTTTTTCTTGGTCATTGATCTCTGCTAAATTCCGTTCTTTAATATCATCATAACGAAACGGGTAATAGCTCAACAGGTCTTCGATTGTCTCGATCCCCAAATCAGCTAACGCCTGCGCTCGTTTTTCTCCTACCCCAGCAAGTTTGGTAATGGATTCTTCTAGCATTTTTTCACCAACTTTCAAAAAAAGCTTGGTACAAACCAGAGTTTGACCAAGCTTTTTAACTTTCCAACGTGTTTTGTAAAAAGAAATTTTTCTATTCAGCTGAAAAAATATACGGATAAACGGGTTGATCACCTTGATGAATTTCAACTTCCAATTCATCATCGATAGCTAAAACAGCCTCTTCTAATTGCTTAGCATCTTTTTGCGAACCATCTTCTCCAATAATCACTGTAATAATTTCCGTGTCATCGGTAATCATTTGTTTTAAAGTTTCTTTAGAAGACGTTAAAATGTCAGCATCTGATACGACAATCTTGCCATCAACCATACCTAAAAAATCATCTTTTTTAATCTCAATTCCTTCAATGCTCGAATCACGAATAGCAGTAGTGATAGAACCTGAAACAACCGTATCAAGCATTTGTACCATGGCCTCTTTATTTTCATTTAAAGATTGACGTTCATTAAAAGCTAACATGGCAGTCATCCCTTGAGAGATTGTTTTAGAAGGGACCACTTCCACTGGCCCTTCAGCCACTTCCGCTGCTTGGCTTGCAGCCATAAAAATATTCTTATTATTAGGCAAAATAATGACTTGGTCTGCATTGACTTCTTCAATAGCTTTAACGATATCTTCGGTACTTGGATTCATCGTTTGTCCACCAGAGATGACATATTTTGCGCCTAAACTTTCAAAAAGTTGTTTAACGCCACTACCAGCAGCAACCGTGATAATAGCATAAGCACAACGCGGTTGTTTTTGTGGCGTTGCTTCATTTTCATCATTGTCTAAAATGGTTTCATGTTGCAAACGCATATTATCCACTTTGATTTTGATTAAGGAGCCAAACTTCTGTCCATAATTCATGACTTCGCCTGGGTATTCCGTATGTACATGGACTTTGATAATTTCATCATCGTTGACAACGAGCAAGGAATCTCCCAATTCATTTAAATAATTACGAAATGTATCATAATCAAACTCATCTTCTACTGTCGGGCCTTCCCCGATCTTTATCATAATTTCAGTACAATAACCATATTTAATTTCATCTGTCGATAATTGACTTTGCACGCTGCGATGATGTTCAGCATTCACTAACTCATCCATAGCTTCTGGAGAAACAAAATGATCTTCTGTTTCGTATTCTCCATTTAGCGCATTTAAAAAACCTTCATAAATAAATAATAAGCCTTGTCCGCCACTGTCAACAACACCTACTTCTTTTAAGACGGGTAATAGATCTGGCGTTTTATCTAAGGCTTTTTTTCCACCTTTTACAATGGCTGCCATCACTTCGATACAATCATCTGAAGTTTCTGCTCTTTTTTCACCATAATCGGCTGCAACACGGGCGACTGTTAAAATAGTGCCTTCAACTGGTTTCATTACTGCTTTATAAGCAGTATCCACGCCATGTTTGAAAGCCTGAGCTAAATCATTCGCTGACAAAACGTCCACCTCGGCCACTTGCTTACTAAAACCGCGAAATAACTGGGACAAAATAACGCCTGAGTTCCCGCGCGCTCCCATTAGCAATCCTTTTGAGAGGCTGTCAGCTAATTCTCCTATTTTTTCTGAAGACGAGTCAGTCACTGCTTTAGCGCCGCTAGTCATTGATAAATTCATATTCGTCCCCGTGTCCCCATCCGGTACCGGAAATACATTTAACGAATTAACAAATTCTGCGTTTGTTTGAAGACGATTCGCGCCCGCTCGAACCATTTCTTGAAATTGGCTTGCGCTAATATCCGTTACTTTCACTGATAATCCTC
>JAKDZT010000205.1 GCA_030462125.1 Tetragenococcus sp. | reverse complement strand
TAGTAACAGATGAAGTGTCTATCGGAGACTATGTGCTAACTGGTGGCGAATTAGGCGCAATGGTGATGATCGATGCAACGGTACGTTTATTGCCAGAAGTATTAGGAAATGAAATATCAGCAAAAACTGATTCCCATTCAACTGGCTTATTAGAACATCCTCAATATACACGACCTGCTGTGTTCAACGATATGGAAGTGCCTGAAGTTTTAAAAAACGGTAATCATAAGTTAATTGAAAATTGGCAGTTAAAAGAAGCGTTGCGGCGTACATGGCAACGCAGACCAGATATGCTAGAAACAATTGAATTAAATAGCGAAATGAAAAAGCTTCTTGAAGAGATTCAACAAGAATAGCGTACTTTTAACTATTTTTAAGGAAGTAAAGAGTACGCTACGATAGTGTTAGCAATGATTTTGGGGGTTACAGTTTTGTCAGCTACTTTTTCTATACTTTTTACTTTTATTATCGCCTTTATAGGAGCAAAGCTGGGGCAGAAGCTCCATTTTCCTGCTCCTTTTATGATTGGTAGTATGCTTGTAGTGATGCTTTTTTCTGTACTCACAGACACGGCTTATTTCCCCCAACAAGCGAAAGTGATCGCGCAAATTGTAGCCGGTATTTTTATCGGCCAAAAACTGACTCGCTCTGATGTAATTAACTTAAAATATGTCATAAAACCAACACTTTTGCTACTAATTATTTTAACCATTAATACTTTTATTTTTGGTTTTATCTTTGCTTGGCTTTTTGATTGGAAAGTACTGACTGGTCTTTTGGCAACAACACCTGGCGGCTTAATGGATACTACTTTAATTGCAGCTGATTTTGATTCTGAAATTCATATTGTAGCAATTATGCAGTTAGTCCGCAGCGTTGGTGTGCTACTCCTTTTTCCTACTTGGATTAAACTTTTTTCTACTGAAAATTCTCAAGAAAAAACAGCGGAAGACAGCAGCCCAGTTTATGGGAAAACCCAGCTAAATAAGAAACATTTCTTAATCGTCATGTTTATTGGAATTTCTGGCGGACTACTGGGGTATTTTTTGGGTTTTCCAGCTGGAACGCTCAGTTTATCTTTAGTTTTTTCTGCCTTATTTAAGTTACGCACAAATATTAGTGCTTTTCCTATTCAAATCCGACAATTTGCACAGATTTTAGCAGGTTCCATGGTAGGTGCAAGCTTTACCCGCGAAGTTGCAGCTTCTTTAAAAACTTTTATCATTCCCGCAATACTTTTAATTGTCATTTACTTACTCATCAGTTATCTTTATGCTCAAATAAATAAACATAAAGGCTGGTTAGATTTTACCTCTGCCTTGTTTGCTTCTTGTCCTGCTGGAGCTACGGATATCGCATTGATTTCATCTGACTACGGTGTCAATATGAACAGTGTTGCCATGATTCAAATTGCTCGTCTCATTCACGCAGTAGGCATTATGCCGCTATTATATCAACTTGTTAGTCTTTTTTTATAGAAATTTTCTATGGTTGATCTGCATACTTCCACCAAATAGATGTCATAAACCATCCTAAAATACCTACTACTATTACGACTAGAATACTGTAATGTTTAAGTACAGGATTACCAGAGATGCCACTTGCAAGGGCAGGAATAGACCAAGGGAAAATTTCACCATAACCTATAGCTGTAATAATTTGTGAAAAAACAACAGTAAAAACGATAAAACCAATTGGCGTTAAGTAACTTTTTCCTATACACGCAAAAAAGGCTACTGGTATGGATAATACTACAGTTAGTAAAGAACAAATAATAAATGTAGTAGCTCCTTGTAATAGTACCTCAGTTGACCATCCAGGGATTTGAATAAAACTACCGACAATAATTCCTAAAGTAAACACAAACACTCCAAGCAAACAACACCATAAAAAAGCAACGACAAATTTGGCAAATACGATAATATTCCGTGATATAGGCAATGCTAACAAATTATTTAAGGTTTTGTCAGAGTATTCTCTTCCGAAAATCCAAGCCATAATAAAGCCAAATACGAATAGTCCTCCCACAGATATAGCTTGTGTAAGTAATTCTAAATAAGCAGACCAGCTAACAGTTGTGTCTCCTAGGATTTGCGCTTTTGTTGAAATAAAGCCTAAATTCTCTGCAGATTCAGGGTCTTTTAAAACAAACATAAAAAAGCCAGCCATAAAGGGAACTAGGGTAAAAGCAAGGATTGTTAATAACGGAAGATTGGACTTAAAAAACTTTTTCTGCTCTACAAAAAGACAATTTATTAATTTTCCCAGCTTACTCATTTAATCCCCCATTTCTTCAATCGTTCTTAAGAAATATGTTTCTAAATCTTCTTTTTCAACTTTTAAAAAGTTTGGCGGATAACCGTTTTTTACAAGTAAAGTTACTATTTTTTCAGGATTATTGATTGCTTCTTTACTTTGAAGCTGTAGATATAACGTTCTTTCAGTTGAATCTGCCTCTAAATGTTTTATCTCATAACCTGATTGTGATAAAACTTTCTTCATTTCTTTTTTATTATGTCCGTCCAATAACAACGTTTTTTTCAACTGTCTTTCAAGCTGTTTAGTATCAATCTTTTTTATTAATTTTCCATCATGTATAATAGCTATGTTCGTTGCTATTTTTGAAATCTCTTCTAATTTATGGCTCGATAAAAAAACAGTCACCCCAAAATTTTGAGCTAATTCTAATAACAATTGGCGAACTTCAACAACCCCAGCAGGATCTAAACCATTCGTTGGTTCATCAAGTATTAAAATTTTAGGTCCATGGATAATTGCTTTGGCTATACCAAGTCGTTGAGCATTTCCTTGAGATAAATTTTTGGTCTTCATTGATCTGTAATTTTCCAAGTTTAGTTTTTTCATCACCCATAAAATTCTTTGCTTATCTTTAATTCCTCTAAGTTTACCTATAATTTCTAAATTTTCTTCTACTGTTAGCTCAGGATATGAGTAAGGTTTTTCTACAATATTTCCAACCCCAGCCCAAATGTCTATACTTTTTGGTTGTACTTTTTGACCTTGAAGGAAAACACCTCCGTTTGTAGGCACTATCATTCCTAATAGCATTCGGATAGTTGTAGTTTTTCCAGCTCCGTTTAAACCTAAAAAACCAAATATCTCACCCTCTTTCACCGAAAAATTAACATTATCAACGACCCTTTCCTTCCCATATATTTTCGTTAAATTCTCTGTGTGGATTACCTCTTTCATTATTTTAACCCTCTTTAACTATTTGTTGTGCCAAGCCTTTTATTAATAATTTCAGTACATCATCAAATTGTTCTTCCCCAATTACTTCTACATGTAACATATTCATAAAGATCGCTTTTAAATAAGCAGAAACTATATCCGCGCTTACCTCCTCTTTTATTTTTATATTACAAAGTATTGCTTCTGCTATTACTTCATCCAATGAATAATGTTTTAACAGCATATTTTGAGGTAGCTTTTTCATTAATAATTCGATTTCTTGATGTTGGATGATATTCCATATAAAAG
>JAKDZT010000204.1 GCA_030462125.1 Tetragenococcus sp. | reverse complement strand
CTTTCATTTCTTTCTTGTTCTGAAATCATTGCTAAAATTTGAATGATTAAATCCTTCATGAACTTATCTAATAATGGATTCCCAATTGCTTCATTCATCATGGGCAAGCTTGTAATCATTAATTGGACTTCTTTTTCTTTTAAATAGTTAACCGTTTGAATAATTTCATCATAATTTCTACCTAATCGGTCGATGGATTCTACAACTAAACGATCTCCCATGCGTACAAAACTTAATACTTCTTGAAAAACAGGTCTATTTTCAATCGATTTGCCCGATTGTTTTTCTGTGAATATTCTTTCAGCACCAAATGCTTCTAAATTTTCAATTTGTCTATCTAAATTCTGATCAATGGTTGAAACTCGTGCATAACCAACTATCAAACTTGCTCACCCTTTCTAACACACCCTAATCATACACATAGAAAATGCATGTCACTTTACTTGGTATATGAGAATAATTTCACTTAATAAATGAGAAAAAGCAGCGTACTTTAATATGGTACGTTGCTTTTTCTATTATCGTATACCTATGACCAAACTGTCTCTTGCTGTTTCTACAACCTCGGTGCTGATTTTATCTAAGCCATTTATATCCATAATTCTATCTATCTGCGCAAACAAGCGATGAATAAGTCTAAAATTACCCTTAGTGATTTTAATAATAGTTGTTATAGCTTCATAGTCAGTGAAGTCTTCAAGTTTTAAATCAACTCCTAGATCTTGCCACTTATACTCTAATATATGATGTGTTTCATCTTTGCTTAAATTATCGAATTCATGTGCAAAACCTATACGAGAATATAGTTGAGGATAACGAGATAGTTTTTTCTCAATACCTGGCATACCAATGAATACCATTGCTAGGTCACGTTCATCATAGATAGATCTTAATTGCTCTAAATGTTGCACTTTAAGTCTATCAATTTCGTCTATTATAATGAGTTCAATGTCTTGGAATGCATCACTAAAATTTTCACTATGTTCATGCTCGTATTTATTTAAAACATGTAATTTTTGACCCAAATCAATACTTCCATTAATACTGTGTAAGTCACTACTCAATCTTGTTTGCTTTTCTGCTGGTGCAGTATAAAATATTTTGTCTACAGATAATATATCGTCCGTTGTTTTATTAGCTAAATCTTTCCAGCCCCTATGGTTAACCTGGTTTTCAATAATATCCCAATTGGTATAATATCGTGAAGATAATGTTTTACCCACACCTGGTTGACCATAACATATACCAATATACTGATATTTAATACAAGCATCACAAAATTCAGCAAATCGTTTGTACTCTTTTGTTTCAATGAACTTCTGTTTTTTAGTCATTATGATACCTCTTTAGCTTTTTGACATTTTTGTCTATCTTGTGAGGTGAATAACTTTGATTTTTTTCTTCTTTTATTAAGTCAGTCGTACTAGGGCTAATAGCGTTTTGTTTCAAGTGCTTTCTTCTCTGACTACGAGCATGTTGTATATCCTTTATATCAATTGAATAATCAGATAAATCAGGAGATATAGCTGTACAAAGGAATTCATCTCTATAAAACACGCGTATTTCAGCCATATCATTGGGATTGTAACGAATCAGTACATATTCACCTACATAAGCTGCTAAATTCGTATTACTATATCTAAATCCTTGAAAATGAATACCATCTGAATGGATTTTTCTAGATTTAGGAATCTCTAGTAAGAGTAAATCGAGTTGTTCTAAACTACTGGGCATATTGGGGAAAAAGAGATTACTATTCCATCGACTTGTTGGTGAACAACCAATAGAACTGTGTTCTTTGTGATTATAGTCTTCAATCAAAAATTGGCGTAATTTTTCTTCGAACTCTTGAAATTCTAGTAAATTTTTAAACTCATCGTTATTGTTTATATATCCAGGAATTTGCTCTAGGAATGTTTGATTGACTGTTTGAAAGAATCTTTCTATTTTTCCACGACCTCGTGGCACGCCAACTTTTGAAAACATTAAATTAATTTTCAAATCAACAGCGACTTGTTCCATATGATGTGAAGTAAAGTCACTTCCATGGTCAGTATAGAACTTTTCAGGAATCCCACATATTGGCCATCTTGTATCACTCTTATTCCAAATAGCTTGATGTAGTGTTAGGGCAGTATTCTTGGCATTAGGACTATCAAATGTTAAAAAGTAGCCTGCAATTGCACGACTATAATCATCCATAATAATGGTTAACCACGGTCTATTGATGTTACCTTTTTGATCTAATATATAGACATCTAGCAAAGTATGGTCGGCTTGCCATATTTCATTTGGTCTTGATGATTCTCTTATTTGTATTAAATCGTACTTATTGTGATAGTATTTTTCACCCTGATGAGAAAAATCAATCACAGATTTAGGCATTGCTTTAATAACACTATAAACTTGTTTATAGCTTGGTGTATCAAAATTATGCTCTTTACAATAATTAGCGATTTTCCTATGAATTGTAGCAATACTATTTCTTTTATTTTTAAGTGCAAGGCGTTCAATTTCATCAATTATCTTTGGTTCTATTTTACGTGTCCCTTTATCGGCTCTTGTCGTATAAATTAGCCCCTTAAGTCCTTGTTCTTTATATAACTTATTCCACCTATAAAGTGTACTTAACGCAATGCCTGTATTTTTAGAAATACTCGATAAGGATTTGTTTCCTAATATAAAAGGTTTAATAACATCGTACTTTTGTATAGCCTCTTTACGCTTGGTTTCAGAAAAATTAGTGAGGTATTTCTCCTTGTTTTTCATCTTCCTTTTCCTCCAATTTATTGAGGTAACGATAAATTGTTGTGCGTGAAACTTGCCATTGTTCTGCAATTGTCTTAATTGGTGTACCATTATCATAAAGTGTTTTGAGTAAATTCAAATCTTGATTGCTTAATTTTTCAGGTCTTCCACCATAACGTCCTCTGGCACGAGCTGCAATTCGACCAGCCGAAGAACGTTCTAAAATTAAGTTACGTTCAAATTCTGCAAACGCTGCGAATAAATGAAATAATAATTGTCCTGTAGAACTTGATTTATCCATAGTTATATTTTCTTCTAAACTATGAAAACTCACGCCTCGTTCGTTAAGTTCATTAACTAATGTGATTAAATCTTCCATGTTACGTCCTAGTCTATCTAGTCTCCAAGCAACAATCGTGTCTCCTGATCTCGCAAATTCAATTGCTTTATCTAAACCAGGCCTTTTACTTTTTGAACCACTAATATGGTCGCTAAATATCTTTTCACAACCATATGCGTTTAATCGATCCTCCTGTAAATTCAAATTTTGTAATCCAGTTGAAACTCTTGCATAACCTATTTTCAAAATACAAACCTCCTATATACATATCCAGTGTACCATAACTTAATTCCAAGGTCTTTTGTGAACATAGATTTTTTGTTGGGTTTTTGAACACACAAATATATGTAATACTCACTTATTTCGACATAAAAAGAGAGTGTACAGAAAATGGTTATTTTCTGTACACTCTCATCTT
>JAKDZT010000203.1 GCA_030462125.1 Tetragenococcus sp. | reverse complement strand
TATCAACTTACTTATTTTTCGTGAAGCAACCCCATTTTCCCAACGGCAAAACAATTGCTCAAATTTTTGCGCTTTATCATCATATTGGGAAAACTTACCCTGGGAAATAAATTCACGAATATACCGATAAAAGCTTTCTTCATCTTCGGCAATAGGGCCAGGTACTTCATTATAATCCAAATAAAAGCCGCGTAATTTTTCTTTATAATGTGCCATATCATAAGGATAAAACATCATTGGCCGTTCCAATATTGCAAAATCAAACATCACAGACGAATAATCTGTAATTAATAAATCACTGATTAAATACAGTTCATTGATATTTTCATTTATACATACTTTTATTCGATTTTCATAGCCCTTAATATCGATTGAATCCCCAACTAAATAGTGCGGACGAATAATCAAAGTGTCTTCTTCGTCTAAACAATTTAAAGTTTTTTCTAAGTCAAATGGCATAAAAAATTTATAACTTCCTTTTTTGATAAAGTAGTCATCGCGCCAAGTAGGTGCATAAAGAATTACCCTGCCTTTATCTTTCCCAATAATCTTTTTTTTCAATTCACTCTGTAATTTTTCATTATTTCTATTATTAACTAATTCATCATTTCGCGGGTAGCCAATCTCTAGCATATTATTTTGAAATTGGAAAGCTTGTTTGAAAATTCTTTTTGAATATTCATTGGGAACAATTAAATAATCCCAACGGTTGGTTTCAAAAATAAAATTTTCCTTATATTGTTCAGTACTAGTGCCTGGCATTGCTACATCCTGGATATCGATACCTAATTTTTTTAAAGGTGTACCGTGCCAAGTTTGAATATAAATAGTATCCTTATTTTTCTTTAACCAATTAGGCATCCGCGAATTAAAGACCCAAAAATTTGCTCTTGCGGCAAGCCATATCCATCTAAGTGAAAATCGCGGAATTAGGTTTAAATCAGGGTATTGAGCTCTTGCTTCTTTTATATTAGCTCTTTTAATTCCCCAATATAAGTTTTTCTTTTTCGTTTGTTTTATTAATTCTTGATAAATAGCATAAGGATTATCTGAAGGTAGTTTTCCATTGAACGATTCAAATAAAACCAGCTGCTTACGTATGGGAAATACAGTCGCCGTAGAGTTAAAAATAGTCTTAAATACTTTATTAATAATTTTTTTTATCATTGTTTCTTTCTTACCTTCCACCATAGACTTTTTATTACAAACACAGGAAGTTGTAAAATTCGTTTAAATCTTTTTATGTCACTTAATGAACGATACAACCATTCCAAATGAGCATCAATAAAAAATTGCGGTGCACGCTTAACATGCCCGCTTAACACATCGAAACTCCCACCAACATCTTGAAACACAGAGGCATCTAAGCGGGAAATATTTTTTGCTAGCCATTCTTCTTGTTTAGGAAATCCTAACGCCACAAATAAAAAATCAGGTTTGACGTGATTAATTTTTTCAATGACTTCATTTTCTGACAATGCTGTATACCCATCAATTTTACCACCTAGTATCAAGTTTGGGTAATCTTTTTCAATTTGTGCAGCTGCATCAGCGACTACTTCAGGTTTTGCGCCGTATAAAAAAATACGTTTTTGTTGAGCGTTAGCATATTCTAAAAACCGATTCATCAGTTCAATACCTGCTACTCGCTCTCTTATTTGGCCTCCTAATAATTTTGAAACGAGCACGATGCCAATACCATCTGGAATTCGATGAGTACTTTTTTTGATAAAATCATATATTTCTAAATGTCTTTGCCCTTCAATAATAATTTGTGGATTAACACTGATCGCACTCATTTTCTTATCAGTATGCAAATAATGCGGCAAATCATTAATTATATCATCATAAGTGATAACATCAACAGGAAAACCCATGATTTCTTCAGTTGTCATATACTTTTCTCACCCACTCTAACAATTGTTTACGTGCATTCCCTTGGACATATTCATTCCACATCTGATTAAAAGAAGTAAAATTTTGTTTAGAAGAACATTGAACTTCTGAAATTAATGCTTCTTCATTAGTCACAATCGCACCTGGTGCCCAACTTTCAAAATTTTCTTCAACGCCAACCTCTTTATTATATTCATCATAATCATAACAAAAAAAGACAATCTTGCCTTTAGGGTTAGCTAATGAATATTCAAAAGGAACGGATGAATAATCTGTGATTAAACAATCTACCGATGGCAATATTTGTACTAAGTCCAGCCCCTTGAAATCGGTAATAATTTGGCTTTCATTCTTTATTTTTGAATAAAATTCTTCATCATGAGGATGCGCTTTTACCATAATTTGCCATTCATCACCCAAATGTTGTTGTAGCTTAGCAAAATCCAAAGGAAGACTGGTTTTATATTCCCGATAAGTAGGTACATATAACACAACTTTTTTATCCCTTGGGAAATAATTTTTAAACTGTTTCCTTGTTTCACTTAACCAGTATTGATCAGCAAAAAGATCTGTGGATAAATAACCAAATGGTAACTTATTAATGTTTTGTCGATAGCTTTTCGCAAAAATATCTGCCATTTTTTTTGAACTAACTACATAATGAGTAAACTTTTCATAAACTTCGCTATACCTTTTTCGGTCTTTTTCCGACGCCTTTTTTGCATATTCCGCTGCAAGTCCAAACGACTTAATAGCTCCATTAGCATGCCATAGTTGGACAACTTTGGTAGAGAAACTAAATGTAATACCTGCCAAAAAAGCAAAATAATTGTCACAAAAAACCAGCTTACAACCAGTAACAATTGGTACAATATTTTTTAATAATGTTGGAAATTCGTCAATACAATAAGTTGAACAACCTCGCCGCTCATAGTAGCTAGCCAGTTCTTTACTATTTTTAGTATAACAAATAACTAATTTTTCCGGAAAATTTTCATACAGCAGTTGCAAAGCTGGTTTGCTAGCTGTAGGGAAACTAAGCAGAAATACAATTTTATCATTATTTTTTTTAGTTCTCTTACTTGTTAAATGGACAAGCCATAGATATAATTCTTTGCTTGCTAAAATTAATGGATTAAACACACGTCCGCCTCCTGATTCATTCTTTACTATTTTAACTGAAAATAAATAAAAAAGAAATCACTCTTTATAAAGTAAAAATACTAAAATAATTTCCAAAATTTGACTCTTAAAAAGATATAAACTAATACAAAAAAACACTGTCAAATAAGGAATCTGTTTCGACAGTGATTTTATGATCATTCAACTAATTTTCATTTACTATTTCAACTAAAGAAATAACTGCTATCCATTGGGTACTTCACATCCACAGTATCCACAGTAATTAAACGACTATCGTCAACTTTGCCTTCATCGCAAAGTTCAAAATTTTCTATTTCAAATACGATTGTCGATCCATCCACACTTTTTACATTTCCAATAAATGTACGATGAAAATGACTTGGTTGTACCCTATAACGTTCACCAACTTGTATATCGTCTACTTGATTCATTGAATTTAGCCCCCTATTTAAAATTAATGAAACCGTTACTATACTATAT
>JAKDZT010000202.1 GCA_030462125.1 Tetragenococcus sp. | reverse complement strand
TTGGGAAGATGTGGAAGCTGTAGTTAGTCAAATATCAGGGTATTTAATTGCGATTGGAATAGCTCTTATAGCTTTGATTGTTGTTTTGATTTTTGCGAGGAAATTAAAAAAACCTAAAAGAGGATTTGTTCGATGGCAATCTTTTATCGCCTTTTTAGTCGTAGTTGCTTTAGTTGCAAACCTTATTGTTTTTGGCCCTTTAAATAACTTAATAGCAACCACCTTTGCTGATATGGGTGATTTAACAGAGGAAACAGTTGATAACTCTCAAGAGGTTACAGAAGAAGTAACATCAGAAGGTATTGTTATGACTGAAAATGACGAGGATGCTCTTCCACTGGACACAGAAAATGTTAATGTATTTGGATGGGCATCTACCAATCCAGTATACGGTGGAACTGGATCGGGTGATGTGGATTCTGATTCAGCAGTTGATATGTTAGATGGGCTTGAAAATGCTGGCTATAATCTAAATACGCAATTAACTGACATGTATACAGAGTATAGTCCAGAAAGACCGCAACCTTCCATTAATGATGGTCAAGACTGGACGCTACCAGAACCTCCAGTTGACGAATATAGTGATGAAATGATAGATGAAGCTCAAGACTTCTCAGATACAGCTATATTAACAGTGAGTCGTCTCGGAGGTGAAGGAGCAGATTTACCAACTGATATGGGAGCTGTTATAGATGGATCATGGAATGATCCAGATACAAAATATTTTCAAGCTAGTTATAATAATAATTCATCAGAATATGATGATTTTGATGAAGGACAATCATACTTAGAGCTAAGTCAAACAGAAGAAGATCTTGTGGACATGGTTACTGACAATTTTGATAATGTTGTTGTGGTTTATAACGGTTCTAATCCAATGGAAATGAATTGGATAGATGACTATGAAGAAATCAATGGCGCATTGCTTATTGGCGGTGCTGGAGAATCGGGATTCAACGCGTTGGGAGAAGTTCTTTCTGGTGAAGTTAATCCGTCTGGAAAAACAACAGACACTTGGGTTAGTGATTTAACGAACGCTCCTTATTACAATAATATTGGAAATTTCCCTTTAGAAGATATAGATGATGTAACGGACGCTGCTCAAGAAGAATGGCCTGAAGCTGATGGTGTTGCAAGTTTAGTTAATTATGTTGAAGATATTTATGTCGGTTATCGTTTCTATGAAACAGCTGACGAAGAAGATCTAATCGATTATGACTCTGAGGTGCAGTACCCATTTGGTTATGGGTTAAGCTATACTGATTTTTCACAAGAGATGGGAGACATTTCAGAAGAAGATGGTGAAATTACAGTTGACGTTGAGGTTGAGAATACGGGTGAAGAAGCTGGTAAGGAAGTCGTTCAGCTTTACTTCAACCCTCCATATACAAATGGTGGCTTAGAAAAAGCAAGTAAAAATTTAGCAGCTTTTGATAAAACAGAAATGCTTGAGCCAGGTGAAACACAAACTGTTACTCTTTCTTTCCCAATAGAAGATATGGAGTCATATGATACTTCAGATGATGGTCAGTATGTATTAGAAGAGGGCGATTATGAGATAACATTGCAAAGTGATAGTCATAATGTTATTGATGAACAAACATACACGGTTGATGAAACAACTGTTTATGATGAAGATAATCCTCGTTCTTCAGATGAAGAGCCAGCAACTAATGAGCTACAATCTGCTGAAGGAGAAGTAACTTATCTCTCAAGAGAAAATGGATTTGAAAATTATGAAGAAGCGACGGCAGCTCCAGAAGACTTTGAAATTGAAGATGAAATTGATGTAAATGGTACCTATGACCCGTCACTTTCCAATGATGATAGCGATGAAATGCCAACACAAGAAGCTGATAATGGACTAGAAGTTGATGACCTACGGGGCGTTGATTATGATGATCCACGATGGGATGATTTAATCGATCAAATGTCGGTTGATGAAATGAATGAATTAATTGCCAATGGCGGTTTTGGCACGATTGACATTGATTCTATTGGCCTTGCTCGTACTCAAATGTCTGACGGTCCTGCGGGGATCAGATATACTCTGACGGACCTTTTTGGGACAGGCTTCCCTTCTGAATATGTTATTGCGCAAACTTGGAATAAAGATTTAGCTTATGATGTAGCTGATGGAATTATGAGAGAAGCAGATGATTTTGGTTTTTCCGGATGGTACGCGCCCTCAATGAACTTGCATCGCAGTGCTTTTAATGGACGGAACTTCGAATATTATTCAGAAGATCCAATATTAAGCGCTGATATGGCTATAAATGAAATACAAGCTTCTTATGATCATGGAATTATTCCATTTGCAAAACATTTTGCTTTTAACGAACAAGAAACGAACAGAAACGCAATATTAACAACTTGGTCATCTGAACAAGCTGGACGTGAGCTATGGTTAAAACCATTTGAAAAAACAGTAAAAGCAAATGATGGTTCACCACTTGCTATGATGTCCGTCTTTAACTTCATTGGACCAGAATGGGGAGGTAGTACGACAGAATTATTAAACAATATATTGCGAGATGAATGGGGCTTCCAAGGGCCAGTCATCACTGACTACTTTGGCGATTATGGATATATGAATGCGGATCGAGCTATTCGAGGAGGCAGCGATCTCATGTTAGGAACGACGGGCGGAAATGCTTACGTAAGTGACGATAGCGCAACATCAGTATTAGCTATGAGAGAGGCTTCAAAAAACATTATATACGCTGTTGCAAATAGTTCGGTATATGAAGACTTCGATTCAAACGAACGACAAACTTGGGAGATAGTAACTTATTCGATCAATGGTGCTTTGATTGTATTGTTAGTCCTGGGAGAATTTGTTCTAATTAGAAGCTTTAGAAAAAAGAAGTCATTGGTGAATGACAATCATCATAAATAAATGATTAGGCGTAGATTGTAATAAAGAGAAAAACTACATTATAATAAACAAACCGGGTATGATTCGCTTTTCTTAGTCATATCCGGTTTGTTTATAAAGAAAACTTTTGAATAGGAAATATAATAGACAAATTTGTATAAGTTAACAAAGCTTCCTTTATAAAAAGATCCTTAATATGCGCTTGACTTAGAGTCAGCTAAAAGGGGTATTCTATAGTTAGCTAAAACAGTAGTAAGGTAAATAAAGGTTAAAAAAACCAATAAATTTTTTAAAAGAAGAAGCCTCTCACAATGGAAGGTATACCCGCAGATTAGTTAATTTTGCGAAAATAATACAAAAATCGAGTTATGTATATAAACATTGGTCTTACCATATTTTATTACCTTATGACCTTAGATTAGTTAATTTTAAAAAACAAATGGAGGTTATGAGAGAATGAAAGATTTTCAACTGAGAAATGATACAAAACTTTTATTACGTAATGACCCACTGCCTGATCTAAAAAAATTTGCTGAAGAGAAAAAAGCATTGTTTGTCTATGGCAGTGGTTCGGTAAAAACGAATGGTTGCTATGATGATGTGAACAAGGCTGTTTCAAGCAGTAACGGAAAATTATATGAG
>JAKDZT010000201.1 GCA_030462125.1 Tetragenococcus sp. | reverse complement strand
TATAACAATCATTATTAAGAAAGAATTTGATTTTGAAATGATTAATTGTCTTTTTTCAAAAAGGTCTATTTTATAAATATATATAGATATATTTTCAATCTTAAAATCTATTAATAATTGAAATAGCATAGAGCTTCCTTCTCTCTTTCAACTTAAAAAGACTAATAGTATGAAATACTAATAAAGTAGCGTTGTACGATATCTAATTACCAGCCACCCTCAAAAGAGTTTCTATAATTAGGAGTTGGAGAGGATTGCCGACGATATTGATGTCTCATAGGCCAAGCCGTCCAACCTTGGCTACCTTATCCATAAAACCTATTAAAAATAGACTAAGCAGAAATGACTGGTTAATCTTATAATACGAACAGGTCAATTCATTAGAAAATAGAGTTTTTATTAAATTACCACTTTAAGAATTTAGTGTTGTTCGTAAGGGACTCCTTAATATCATTATCTAATAAAGTGTCAATTTTGAAAGGTTTTTGTAAGGAAAATCGATGTTGCTTTTTTATTTTCTTTATTATAATTGAATTATAGTTAATTAGAGAGGATTGTTTTTATGAAAAAATTACTTGTTGTAAGTGTAGGATTTGCCATATGCTTATTAACTGCGTGTTCGCCACAGACATTGCAAACAATTGGTTCAACTAAATATTATGTAAAAATTGTTGATGATGGTGAGAAATATAAAGAATCAGGTTATTCCAGATATAAATATAATATGACGGGTTTTGATGAAAATGGAGAGTTAAAAAGACTCTCTTTTACAGCTGAAAACCAAGTTGAAAAAGAGTCTTATTTAAAAGTTTATTACAAGAAAGATGAAGTGATTACCTATGAAGAGGTAGATGCTGATAACGTCCCTAAAAAGGCACAGGAGTTATTGGAAAGGAAGGGAACTAAAAGTTCTCTTTAACAAAAGACCTAATCTCTGACTATATCAAACTAATATTATTAGATAAAGCTAGTAATATTAGTTCAAAAACACTTCGTTATTAAGATGGAATTTGATTATGAAATGATTAAGAGACACCTTTTTCAAGGCACTGAACCCTTAAGATGGGAATTTAATAAAAACACTATTTTCTAAGCTGCTGATTTCCTGAATTCTATAGGAGCTAAGTAGCCTAGTTTTTGTTGAATTCTAACTTTATTATAGTTTTCAATGTAATTTTCGACAATATCTATTACAATGTTATTAGAGCTCTTGAGCTCTTTGTTTAAGTAGAATGTTTCAGACTTTAGTGAGGAATGAAAACATTCGATCGGGGCATTATCGGCTGGCGTTCCCTTACGGGACATGCTTCTGGTAATGCCTTTTTCTTTGCACAATTCATAATATTCATACGACGTATAAACACTACCTTGATAACTATGAAGAATACAACTATCTGGAATTTCTAATTGGTTTGTTATTAAGACACATTTTGATTTTGAAATGTTTAAGCCACTTCCTTTTAAAAGAAGTGGCTTTTATTATTGTTTCTTATTAGGAAACTTTGTTTATGTAAGTTGTCACATGGGAAATATACCTTCTATGGATTTTCTAGTATCATTAAATGCAAGAGGTGTTATTAATGATCCAAATAGCAAAGACAATTAAAAAAGAGCGATTAAGACGCGGAATGACCCAAGAAGCATTAGCTGAATATCTTAATACAACGAAAACAACTATTTCCAAATGGGAAAACGCATCACTTTATCCTGATATTACAATGCTACCTAAATTAGCAAAAGTATTTAATATTTCAGTTGATGATTTGCTCAATTATAGTACTACAATGACTGATGAAGAAATTAAAAAAATCTCGATATCACTATCTAAAATGATTAATCACACAAGTTATCCTGAATATTTAGCTACTGTGAGAGAATATTATATTACGCATTGTAATGAATTTAAATTTCTGAATTCGTTATTAGGCATTTTATTAAACAATATTTTATATTGCGAAAATAAATTACAACTAAAGGAAACAGCCTCACTAACACATGAAATTATTAAGACTACAGAGGATAATTCAGACTCAATTCATTTGAAAAAACATGCACAAGGCTACAAAACATTGCTATATATGTTTGAAGGTGATTACTCTTCTGTTATAGAAAATACACCAGATTTTGATTTGAAAATCGGAGAGAATGCAACATTAGCCATAGCTTATTTGCAAAAAGATAATATTTCAAAAGCTAAAAATGTGATCCAAACGGATATGTATCAATCTTTAATGATTTTCATGCATGATTTTGCTTTGATGCTTTCACGTGACTTACATACTGTTTCGATAGAATCATTAGAATCAAAACTTTACCATTTAAATCAGGCTTTTAACGTGGACTACTTATACCCACATCTAAGTATTAATTGTTATTATCAATTCGCCTTATATTACGTCGAGAAGTCTGATAGTCGTGCTATTGATTATTTAAAAAATTACTGCAAATGCTTTGATTATTTAGTCAGTGATTTTGTATATCAAAAAGATGATTTCTTTAATGAAATTGATGAATGGTTAGATACACTACCCCTAGGAGAACGATTACCAGCTAATTACGAAAATACTTTGAGTGTTATGTATTCACGAGTTTCGGAAAACGAGCACTTTAATACTTTAGAAAATTTTAAATATATAAAGAAAGATTTGCTTAGAATTTATAACAAAAAGGATGAATCTAATTGATACATAAGAAAAAGATAATGCTATTACTATTAACATCATTAATCACTTTATCCGGTTGTGACTATTCAAAATCAGAAAATAAAGATGGTTTTTTCTATAGTACATTTGCAGTACCTATGGATAATCTTTTACATTGGTTAGGTTCAATATTTGATAATAACTATGGTTTATCAATCATTACAATCGTACTGATTGTTAGACTCATCATGTTGCCATTTATGTTAGCTCAATCTAAAAATGGACATTTCATGCGTAAGAAGATGGATATCGTAAAACCAGAAATGACTAAAATACAAGAAAAAATTAAAAATGCCAACACTCAAGAAGACAAAATGACTGCAAATCAAGAAATGATGGAAAAATATAAAGCTTATGGCATGAATCCTATGAAAACGATGCTTGGATGCCTACCTTTACTTATACAAATGCCCGTCTTATTTGGGCTATATGTTTCACTAAAATGGCCCTCAAGTGGTGGTTTAACCGAGCATGCCAATTTTCTTTGGTTTAATTTAACACAGCCTGATATTTGGATTACTATAATCGCTGGTATTCTATACATCATCCAACCACTAATAAATCTTGAAAACATGCCAAAAGAACAACGTTCGATGGGTTATATGATGGCAATCATCTCTCCAATATTTATCATGTATATATCAATCACATCAGCTTCCGCCTTGGGATTGTATTGGACAATTAATGCTGCATTTTTAATCGTTCAAATGTTCTTTTCGAATAAGTATTATTCTAAATTAGCGAAAGAAGAAGCTAATCAGTTAGAGAAAAAAATTCAAAGTAACAAAACAGTGATTAAAGATTCTTTATAGTTCAATTAGA
>JAKDZT010000034.1 GCA_030462125.1 Tetragenococcus sp. | reverse complement strand
AGTAGTTTTCTTCAAATAAGGAAACCTCTTTTTTATGTAACGCAATCCCATCCACTACTTTTAACGATGGTGACAAAGGTTGCACTTTTTCTTGTGCTTCTTTGGTTATTTGTTTAATAAACGTACTCGTTTGTTTACTTGTTACTACACTTAACTCCACGATTTTTTCCAACGTTACTAAAGGTAGTTGTTGCATCGTATTTTTAATATATAATAATAAAGCAGCAGTCACTTCAGCATCGCTATCTGCTTGATGAGGCGACTCATGCTGTAATCCCAAACTTTCAGCTAGATCATTCAAACGAAAGCTGGCTTGTGTAGGTAAAAAAATCTGTGATAACTCAACCGTATCAATACCTGGGATTTTCAGTTCTGGCATACCACAACGAGTCAATTCATGGTTCAAAAAGTTGTAATCAAAATGAATATTGTGGGCCACAAACGTGGTATCTGCTAGTAAGTTATAGATCGTTGCGGCAACATCTTCAAAATAAGGCGCCTTTTTTACACGTTTATTTGAAATATGCGTCAGATGCTGGATTTGTTTTGAAATTGGTTTAATCGGATTGATATCTACTGCAAAACGACTGACAATTTCATCATTTTCAACTAACACACATCCAAATTGGATAATACGATCCGTCGCAGGATCTGTCCCAGTCGTCTCTATATCTACAATTGCATAAGTGGTATTCATTGCTTCTCACCTTTTCTTTGCTTCTTGCATTATAATACAGAACCATCGAAAAACCAATGAATGAAAATAAAGTGACTTGAAGTAAAGAATTTTTTTTAGAGGAAGCTAAAGTCCCTTTAGCAAACCTACTCTAGTTTTGATGATTTCTAGAGCCCCTTTGAGTAACTTCCCTTCTTTTTTACAAAATACCGTTAGCTGTATAATGGTTTTTGTTGTTTTCCAATTAAAATACGTTCGTTTTTTAAATGAAATAAAAAAACGGAGCAGCAATTGCCCCGTTTTATGCTTGATTTTTTAAATTAAGCTTTTACTACGTTAGTAGCTTGTGGTCCACGTTGTCCTTCTTCGATGTCGAAGCTTACAGATTGGCCTTCTTCTAAAGTTTTGAAGCCGTCTTCTTGGATAGCTGAAAAATGAACGAATACATCGTTGCCATCTTCACCTGTAATAAAGCCGTAGCCTTTTTCTGCGTTGAACCATTTAACTGTACCTGTTTCCATGTAAAAAAATCCTCCTTGTGTATAAACACATATTTTGCGAATCCTTGTTAAGTGAATATTTGGAAGATGTTCTTAGATGAAACAAGCGACCATAAATTACGTAACAAAAACTACAATTCATAGTATAACACATAATTTAGAAAACGCCTAACTTTTTTGCAAAAAGATTTTCAATCTTTAAGAAAATGTAGGCTTTTAGCCCGTAAAGCATTAATATCTTAGTGTAGCGTATAAGCTTTCTTCTCCAGGGGCATCTTCTTGTTCTAGTACAAATACATCCCCGCTATTACGTAATACATCGCGAGCGATCGTATTGAGAACTTGACGCCAATCGTATTCAGCTTCCGGATCTTCCCCGAAGTTATCTTGTAAATTAGAAGTAGCGATAAAGAATTGATCTACTCGCCCTACTTCTGCCGCTTGTTTAATATCAGCCACTTGTTCAAAACTTTTACGATTGATTAGTTTTTGATAGCTTTCAATTTCTCTTTTCGATAATTCTTCTGTAATTGTTTCCGTTGCTTCTTCTATTTCTTGCATAGAAAGTTGAGCGGGTGAGCGAGAAATTGCTATATCTGAGTCATAATAATTGTATTTTGCATTTTTTTTGAATGCTGTTTGGTTTTCAGGAAGAGCTATAAGAAAAAGAGGGACTTTTTCTTCATTATCAAGTTCATTGTTTAAAAAGTTATCGATCGCTTGGTAATAATTATGCCAATCGATTTCGACTTCTTCTTCTTTAGGGTTCCCGCTATGGTAGCCTAAACCAGCACGAAAGTCAGTACCGCCACCAGTAAGTTCGGTGCCCAGAGCTGTTTCTAAATCAGTAGGCGCGTCACTTGGCAGTTTAACTTCAGAAAGTTTTTTATTACTCATAAAATATAAACTCATAGAACTACGGTTTAACGCCATCAAATAGTAACGATAATTAAATTGAGCATTTTTGATGATAGCCAATAAATAAGGCGTATCCCCTACATAATATTGCTCATCAACCCTAATACTCAAACGATGAATATTTGTTTCTTCCGCGGTCAAGATAATGGCAACACTTGTAGTGGCATCGCGGAAAAAGGCTCTATCATTTAATAAATTATCAAATCTTTCTTGAAATGGTTCCCAGTCTTGTTCTGGATAACGTTTATCAAAACGTCTTTTCGCTTCTTTCATAAAGTTTTTTATCTTAAGTTGATCTTTTTCCACGCCTTGAGGAGACACATTCGTATTCACCATAATCGTAACAAATGGTCCTTGTACTCCTTCATCTGACAAACGTTCTAATAATTCTCTTCCAATTTTTGCCATATATTATTCCCCTCCTACATAATTTATAGCTACAATTTTAGTGTACCATGATAAAGCATTCTGGCAAAATAAAACGTTACCAAAGTAGATGAATTTTCTCAAAATTATTCATTATATTCCCAATTTCATTCTGAACTTGCGATCCTTTTCTTTTTCTGATTTTTTTAAATAAAATACAATTTCTTCTTTACACAAGCGAACTTTTGTTCGTATAATGGAAATGAAAGCAGGTGATGAGCTTTGGTTCATTTCGATTATAAAAAAGAACCATTACGTGATATTTTATTTATTGATGTCAAAAGTTTCTATGCGACAGTGGAATGTATTTATCATGGTTGGGATCCTTTAGAAACAATGTTAGTCGTTGCAAGTCACGCGGATAATACTGGCAATGGCTTAATCCTGGCCGCTTCACCCAAAGCTAAAGAAGTATTAGGGATTTCTAATGTTTCGCGGGTCGATAATTTGCCTGATCATCCGTTGTTAAAACAAGTGCCTCCACGAATGAGTTTATATATCAAAGAAAATATGGTACTAAATCAGCTATTTGAAACTTATGTCGCAGCACAAGATTTGTTGATTTATTCAATTGATGAATCCATCTTAGATGTTACACGCTCATTAAATTTATTTTTCCCTGATCCAAATTTGTCACGCCAGGAAAAACGTTGGTTAATGGCTCGAAAAATTCAAAAAGACATTCATGATCAAACGGGTTTGGTGCTTTCTATAGGAATCGGCGATAATCCTCTATTAGGCAAATTAGCGCTAGATACTGATGCTAAATACCAAAAAACGAACGGCTATACCGCTGAATGGACTTATCAGGATGTCCAAAATAAAGTTTGGCAAGTCCATCCTATGACGGAATTTTGGGGCATTGGTTCTCGGACAAAAAAACAATTAGCCAAAATTGGCATTAATACTATTGAACAATTAGCAAATGCTAATGTCGATTTACTTTATTATCGGTTTGGTGTCATCGGCGAACAACTCTATCATCATGCCAATGGAATCGACCGTACGATTTTAGCTGAAACACCTCCTGCAGCTAAAGAAAAGTCTTACGGGAATAGCCAAGTTTTACCTAGAAATTATACAGATCAACGTGAAATCGAAATTGTTATTGGTGAGTTAGCAGAGCAAGTGGCCGCTCGTATTCGTCGGCATGGTTGTTTAACCTCTTGTATCCATCTTTATATTGGAACAGCTTATGGCGAAGTAGATAGCGGTTTTTCGCACCAAATGAAAATTCCAGCTACAAATACGAACAAAGACTTAAAAACGCATTGTATCCATTTATTTCGTAAATATTATAAGGGACAAGCAATTCGTCATGTGGGAATTTCCTACTCCAAGTTAACTTACACTCAAGCACGTGAATTAGATTTATTTGATGAGCTTGATAAACACTTAAGCGAAGAACACTTAGATAAAGTTATTGATAAAATTCGAGCCAAATACGGTTTCACCTCGATTGTTTACGCAACGAGTAAATTAGCAGGCGCTCGTAGTATTGCTCGTAGCCATTTGGTTGGCGGCCATAATGGTGGTGCTGGTGGTTTAGATGGCCTTTCTTAATAAAATTCCTCTTTAACCAGTCATTTTCGTTTACAAGCGTAAACAATGGTGCTACACTGAAAATGTAATAAATAAAAGGAGGCGTCGTAATGAGTAGTACAACAAATGAACATCAACAACACATGGACCATTCTTCAATGGAACACGATCACAGTCAGGGCGGTCATTCTGGGATGGATCACTCCATGCATATGGGAAATTTAAAACCGAAATTCTTTATTTCGTTAATTTTGACTATTCCGATTATTTTAATGTCCCCCATGATGGGGATGGATCTGCCCTTTCAATTCCAATTTCCTGGTTCTGAATGGGTTGTATTGATCCTAGCAACTGTTTTGTTCTTTTATGGCGGTATGCCTTTTCTTCAAGGGGCAAAAATGGAATTGTCATCTAAAGAACCTGCAATGATGACTTTAATTTCTCTAGGAATTACAGTGGCTTATATTTACAGTTTATATGCCTTTGTCATGAACAATTTCGTACCACAAGCAGCTCATGTTATGGATTTTTTCTGGGAATTAGCTACGTTAATTGTCATTATGCTATTAGGTCACTGGGTAGAAATGAATGCCGTAAGTAATGCGGGTAGTGCCTTAGAAGAAATGGCTCAATTGTTACCAAACACTGCCCACGTGGTCGATGATAACGGAGATACAAAGGATGTTTCTCTACAAGATGTACAAGAAGGACAACACGTTTTGATCAAAGCCGGGGAAAAGATTCCCGCAGATGGCACAGTGTTAAAAGGTTCTACTAGCGTTAACGAAGCGATGGTTACCGGCGAAGCTAAAGACGTTGAAAAAGAACAAAAAGACAAGGTCATCGGAGGCTCTGTGAACGGCTCGGGTACAGTTACAGTGGAAGTAACCGGAACTGGCGAGTCTGGTTATCTTTCCCAAGTAATGTCGCTGGTCGAAAATGCTCAAAATGAAAAATCAAGAGTTGAAACTCTTTCTGATAAAGTGGCAAAATGGCTATTTTATGTGGCATTAGCTGCTGGTATTTTAGCCTTTATCGGTTGGTTAATTACTTCGGATTTAAGTACTGCTTTTGAACGTATGGTTACCGTTCTTATTATTGCCTGTCCACACGCATTAGGGCTTGCTATTCCACTCGTTATCGCACGTTCAACTTCTCTTGGTGCTAAAAATGGTTTACTACTACAAAATCGTGAAGCTTTGGAAACTGCTAGAAAATCTGATGTCATTTTAATGGATAAAACAGGAACTTTAACAGAAGGTAATTTTGCTGTGAATGATTACCGTTCATTTAGCGATGATTATACAGCCGACCAAGTTCTAACGTATATTTCAGCTCTAGAACAAAATTCTAGTCACCCATTAGCGATCGGTATTTTAAACAAAGCAGAAGAGTTATCCTTAGACATCCCGCAAGCTTCAGATGTTGATAACTTGCCAGGTGTTGGTCTAGAAGGAACGGTTAACGGCAAGGACATTAAAGTAGCCAGTGTTTCTTACTTAAATAAACAATCGATTGATTACGATCAAGACAACTTTGATGAATTATCAAAACAAGGAAACTCAGTAAGCTTCTTATTAATCGATGAAAAGAATATTGGCTTAGTTGCCCAAGGTGACCAAATTAAGCCTGACGCTAAATCCATGATTCAATCACTAAAAGAACAACAAATTGAACCCGTAATGTTAACGGGTGATAATCAACAAGTTGCCCAATCGGTAGCTAAAGAACTGGGTATCGATGATGTACACGCTGAATTAATGCCTGAAGACAAAGAAAAAATGGTCAAAGACTACCGCGATAATGGTCAAACTGTCATGATGGTTGGCGACGGTGTCAACGATGCACCTAGTTTAGCAAGGGCCGATATCGGTATAGCAATTGGCGCTGGTACTGATGTTGCCATCGATTCAGCCGACGTTATATTGGTTAAAAGTGATCCAGCTGATATCTTGCACTTCTTAACCTTAGCAAAACGCACGCAACGTAAGATGGTACAAAATATCTGGTGGGGAGCTGGCTACAACATTATCGCTATCCCATTAGCAGCTGGTGTCTTAGCTCCAATCGGTATCATCTTAAGTCCTGCTGTCGGTGCAATTGTCATGTCATTAAGTACAATCATTGTTGCTATTAATGCCATGCTGTTGAACATTGATTAAAGTTTAGCTATTAATAGAGCAGTTCATGATGGACTGTTCTATTTTTTTGTCGTTTTTTAGAACATAAGTATTGGATGCTTTACTAGCCGACACCGTGTAATAAAATATAAAATTATGGAATTCTTGTCTTGAAGCTATTTTCAGAACATAAACTTTTAGAAACTATGTACTGAATCTATTTTCAATACACAAATCTGCTAGACTTACGTACTGAGTTCACTTTCAATACATAAGTCTGTAATATTTATGTCTTGAAATTATTCTCAATACATAAGTTTGATGTATCTTTGTAGTGAGTTTATTTTCAGTACGTAAGTTTGTTAGGTTTATGGCCTGAAGTTGGACCTTTCACTACTAAGTTATCTTTCAAATGGCAGCACACAAAAAGAACGTTGAAGAATGATTTCTGTTTCTTCAACGTTCTTTTTCATTTTATGCTTCAACTTGAGAATCTAACCATCGTATAACTTCTTGGTAAATCTCATATTTTACTGGCTCATTAAAAATTTCATGATACAACCGGCTATAAATTTTTAAGGTCTTATCAGCTGAACCAATTTCGCCGTATAAGTCACGAGAATCTTTTTCAGAAACCAAACCATCATTTGCCCCATGTAAAACTAAAACTGGGTCCACAAAAGCTTCTGCATTTTCCTTTAACCATTCTATCCCAGAACCTAACGAATTCATCAGACCTATACTAATTTGTTTTTCAACTAAGGGATCATTATTATAGGCTTCTATCACTTTTGGATCACTACAAACCCCGTCTGATAATGAATTATCAACATAAGTTTTAGGATCTCCTTCAACAGGTAATGGTCCAAAGAGCTGTAGATTATAACGTGTAGCAGCACCCGAAATTACAATCCCAGCAGCTTCATTTGGGTATTTCGTACCAAAAGCAACTACAGTAAAACCACCCATACTATGTCCAATTAGATAAACTGGTTTTCCAGGATTTTCGGTTTTAATCAAGTCCACCATTACTTTCGCATCGTCAGGCATTTCATTAAAATCAGAAAAGAATGTGCGTGCACCCTCTGAACGAGCGTGGCCTCTCTGATCATAACGATAGACACCATAATTTGCATCTAACAAAGTATTCGTTAAAGCATCATATCGCGAAGCGTGTTCAGCTAATCCATGAGAAATTAAGACAATTGCTTTTGGCTCATGTTTTGGCATTTCTTTGATACTGTATAACTTTGTTCCATCAAAACTAGGAATCATCCGTATTTCAGTCATTGAAAGTACGACCTCTCTATCTAATTTTTTATGGTTTTTCTGCAAGTTTAACTTTTTAGAAAGGAATAATAGTAAATAAACCTGCTGCTAATAATCCACCAACAATTGGTCCAACAATTGGAACCCAAGAGTAACTCCAGTCAGAAGTTCCTTTATTTTTGATTGGTAGAATTTGGTGAGCAATTCTTGGTCCTAAGTCACGAGCTGGGTTGATCGCATAACCGGTAGGTCCACCAAGGGATAGCCCAATAGAAAGTACGATAATACCTACAAGAAGAGGGTTAAATCCATCAGCAAGACTATTTTCTCCTAAGCTAAGTAGTCCAACTACTAAAACAAAAGTACCAATAATTTCTGTAACTGTATTAGCAGTTAAATGACGTACTGCTGGAGCAGTTGCAAATGAACCTAAAATAGCATCTGCGTCATCCGTTTCATCCCATAGTGGCATATATGCTAACCAAACAATGATTGCACCAACAATCCCACCTAGTATTTGTGCGATAATAAATGGCACGACTAAACTAGCAGAAAAGTCACCCATTGCTGCAAAAGCGATGGTTACAGCTGGGTTTAAATGAGCGGGACCCATGAAGCCAGCAACATAAACGGCGATGGCTAGGCCCATACCCCAGCCTACCGTCACTGCAATCCAACCTGCACCTTCTGCTTTACTCTTTTTCAAATTTACACCAGCGACAACACCATCACCTAATAAAATCAGCATAGCTGTTCCTAAAAACTCACTAAATATTTGTAAACTATCACTCACGACTTAATCCTCCTTTAATTCTTTCAAATCTGATTCTGCCACAACTTCTTCTAACTCTTTGGTATAATTTGCTTTTTCTTCTGCCGTCCATTGATAAAAGTCAGCCATTTTATCAATTACTGGTTGTTTCAATTCATCTAATTCATCGCGGATAAATAAGATAAAGTTGGTCCGACGCATGAAATAGTCAACAGGAGTTAAGACTAACTCTTCGTTTAATGCATAATTTAATGAAAGACTATCACGTTGGCTTAATCCTTCGACCGGTTCATCATAAGTTAATACAGTCGGTAGGTTTGAACCGTACAGGTTGGCCAAATAGAAGGCATCTTTTTGATTCAATCCTTTTTCTTGCGCGTGTTTGGCTAGTTGAGCGATTTCTTCATCAACATTTTCCGGATCAATCGCGCCACCAGAAACAGGGTATTCTTTAGAGTCAATTAAATCAAATTGTTCGTCTAATTTTTCTTGGATTTTTTTCAAAGCGCCCTCAGCCATCAAACGATAGTCTGTAATTTTTCCACCTGATAATGTCAGTAAGCCATCGCTTGCTTCTTCCAAGCTACTTCCTCGTGAAACTTGTGAAGGATCGACTTCACCACTATCTTGTTCGCTTTCAGCTTCTTTGATCGCCTTTTCAACATCGTCTCTTTGGGCATTATCATCCAAATATTCTTTGGTTGCGTTAACGACGTTATTAAAGCTTTCATCAGAAAGTTTACCACTGCCTCCACCATTATAATCTGAACCACCATTTGCAGCAATTAAAGGACGTAAGCCTGCCCAACTGGATTCGATGTCATCTAAGCTAATCCCAGCATCAGGATAACGACGATTGATAATTCTTAGTAAATAATCAACATCTTCTTGGGTAACCTGCGGGTTGTTCAAGTCGCCATGATAATCGGTATCCGTGGTACCAAAATACGTTTTGTCTTCGCGGGGAACGACAAAGATCATGCGACCGTCATTTTCACCCGTATCAAAATAAGTAGGTTGTGGTACATTTAATTTTTCTTTGTCAACAACTAAATGAACCCCTTTTGTTGGTCGCATTTGGTCATTTAAATCGTCTTTTTTATCTAAATCGCGCACTTCATCTGTCCATGGACCCGAAGTGTTAATCACAACTTTCGCGTTGATATGGAAAGTTTCACCCGTCAATAAATTCTTCACGTCAGCACCATTGACTTTGCCATCTTGATCATGCGTGATTTTTTCAACTTTGGTGCGATTTAACATATAGGCGCCATCTTCATGCGCTTTTTTGATATTTTCAATCACGAGTCGAGAATCGTTGTTGCGGAAATCGAGATAGACGCCACCGCCTTGTAAACCTTCTTTTTCTAATTGAGGCTCTCTATCAAGCACTTCTGACTTATTCAAGGTATAATTGGCAAATTTGCCAGTAACACCTGCTAAGCGATCGTATAAGTCCATCGCTACTTTTGCCGAAAACATATTAAAGGTTGCTCCAGGCTCGTCATAAATTGGCAAAAGCATAGGGTCCGGTTTAGGAATATGCGGTGCGATATGTTGCACATTCGCACGTTCTTTTACCGTATCGGAAACGACCTCTACATCAAATGTTTTCAAATAACGGATGCCGCCGTGAACTAATTTGGTTGATCTTGAGGAAGTCCCTTCAGCAAAGTCTTGCATTTCCACTAATGCTGTTTTCATTCCGGAAGCGGCGGTTTGTACAGCAACGCCGGCTCCGGTAATCCCTCCTCCAATCACAAGTACATCCATTTCTTCATTTTGAACTTTTTGTATTTCTTCATTTCTTGTCTTATATGAAAAAACCATCAATTATCCTTCTTTCCTTGCACGATGTTTAAATACTCGAGTTGCTTCAACGGCCTCTTGCCAACCCGTATAAAGATCGTCACGTTTTTCCTCGTCCATTTCTGGCTTGAACGTCTTACCTTCTTCTTTCAAGCCTTTCAACTCATCCATATCTTTCCAAAAACCAACGGCTAATCCAGCCAAGTAAGTAGCACCTAAGGCCGTTGTTTCTAGGTTGGCCGCACGTTCTACTTCTATATTTAAAATATCTGATTGAAATTGCATAAGCATATCGTTATTGGCAGCGCCGCCGTCCACTCTTAAAAGCGAAATATCAGTATCTGTATCTTTGTTCATCGTATCAATAACGTCTCTGGATTGATAAGCAATCGATTGTAATGTTGCTTTGACAAAATCAGCTCTGCTAGTAGCACGTGTCAAACCAAATACGGAACCACGAGCACCAGAGTCCCAGTAAGGCGCTCCTAATCCGGTAAATGCCGGTACGACGTAAACATAATCATCATCACTGGCTCTTTTTGCCACTTCTTCTGATTCAGGCGCTGTTTCTACCATATTCATTTCATCACGTAGCCATTGGATAGCCGAACCAGAAACAAAGATACTACCTTCTAATGCGTAATAAATTTTACCATTAATACCATAACCAATCGTTGTTAACAAATCATTTTCAGATAGCTGTGGTTCTTCTCCAATATTCATCACAATAAATGATCCAGTTCCATAGGTATTTTTAACCATCCCTGGTTCAAAAGCCATTTGACCAAACAAAGCAGCTTGTTGGTCCCCTGCCATACCAGCGATAGGAACTTCGCTACCATAGAAGTGATAAGTTTCCGTGTAGCCGTAAACTTCTGAGTTACTTTTCACTTCTGGCAACATGGATTCTGGAATGTTTAATAGATCTAAGATTTCTTTATCCCATTCTAAATCAAAGATATTGTATAACATCGTACGACTTGCATTGGAATAGTCCGTTACATGGACATTACCAGATGTTAATTTCCAGACAAGCCAGCTATCAATTGTTCCAAATAATAATTCTCCATTGTCTGCTCGTTCTTGTGCTCCTTCGACGCGATCTAGAATCCAACGAACCTTGGTAGCAGAAAAATAAGGGTCAATGACCAATCCGGTTTTCTTATGGAAGAAATCTTTGTAGCCATCTTCGATTAATTTTTCAGCGATATCAGAAGATTGACGTGATTGCCATACCACTGCGTTATAAATAGGTAATCCAGTATTTTTATCCCAGATGACTGTCGTTTCACGTTGACTAGTAATACCCACACTAGCAACTTCGCTAGGTTGAATCCCTGATTCAATTAGCGCACCAGCCACAACCGCTTGCACAGCGTTCCAAATTTCATTAGCGTTTTGTTCTACCCAACCAGAGTCAGGAAAGTATTGCGTGAATTCCTTTTGCGAACTCCCAATTTCATGAGCATTTTTATCAAATAAAATCGCTCTAGCACTCGTTGTCCCTTCATCAATTGCCATAATATATTTTTTCTCTGCCATAATAAAATTCCCCTTTTCTTTTTTATGTATACGTTTTTTGTATACGTTTTCTTTACAATTCATATAGTAACGTGTACCAAGCCAGTTATTTTCCCAATTTTTTATGGATTTTTGGAATTTTTGACAAAATCTTATATTGACAACGTTTCATTTAAATCTGTCGTATAATTTTTTTTATTTCTTGTAAATCGTACTTTGAACCCAATTCGGTCATGCGATAAATTGTCGTATTTACATCAAGTGCAGTATTCGTAATCACCAAATCATAGTCTTTTTCTTCATCAAAAGGTTCGATTACTACCCCGTTCAAACTTTTGAGCTGCAACATTAACATATTCGTAGCTGCTGCCTTAAAAAGAGGATCGATTTGTAAAGCAATCCCTACACGTACTTCACGATTGACTCTAACATCAATAATAGTGAGCACACTTAGATATTTAATGGCAGTCATTGCTAATAAACTATTTTGGTCATCATTTGGCTCGACTTGTAGTTGTTTACAAGCAAGTTGCAACAGTTGATCAGTATAAAAGCGAATATTATGTGTCGATAAAGTTTCTTCCAATTGCCAAATGTTTTCTCGATCATAAGCTTCTATATCTCCGATAAAGAAATAAAGACGGAGATGTATCTGAGACAGGTAGTAATAACAAGTTGCTTCTAACTCTTTACGAATATTCCCTGGTTCATACATACGCAAAATTTTCTCTAAAACAACCGTATCACACCAAGCAGCCGGCGTTAAGCGCGAGCGTTCTAACGAGTAAGCGTGAAAATCTTCTTGCGAAAGAATGGACATCCCTGTTAAAAATACGAAATGCAACATCGCTTCTTCTTCTTTAATTTCAACAGCATAAAAACTAAACGAACGACGAATAATCGGAACTAACTTCAAATACAGTGGATCTTTTTTATAGGGTTCAAACTTTTCCTTAAATTGCCTAAATTGTGGGTCAGGCACCGTAATTCGCTTTTTTGTAATCCGTAGCCATAAAAGGATGCGGGCTTTAGCTTCTGATACAAAATTTAAGCTTAGTCCTCTTTCCAAACTTTCAATGATATGAGCTTCTCTTGATGAGCTTTCTTCATATCCTTGTTTTAAATACCATAACAATTGGAAGTAAAAGTAACGAACTTGGCTCTCCTCTCCAATCATTTTTCCTTGCCAGATTCGCAGTGAAAATTCTTTTAACATTTGATTCAAATCTTTTATCTTCCGTGATAAAGACGATTCACTGATTTTTAATTCTTGAGACAAACGAACAGGATTCAATTCTTTTTCTTCTAATAAATACATTAAAATTTGATATTTCGGTGCACTTAAATAAATGTTTCGCTCTACTTCTGCTAAAGAAAAATCGGGTGTTTTCGAAAAAGTTACTTCTGTTCCGTCATAAGTGATTTGACAGTATTCGGCAAAGGGTTGGAACCCTTCGATTAACTCTTCAATATAATTATCCGTTGATTTTTTTGATAAAGCTAACAGTTCACGTATATCACGAACATTCATCTTCCCACCGGCGATGATCAATTGCTTGATTAAATAAATTTGTTTCGCTTCTTTTTTTTCTAACAATGCTTCAAAACGCATGGTGAGTTTCACTTCCCATATTGATTCGATTTAAGGGTTCAATAATGTTCGTAAATTCAGGTTGGAAAAAGGAATCCTTCTGCATCAAATCAGTCAGCGTTACTTCATTTTCAATCGCTAAAGCTGCTGTGTTAATTTTTTCTAAGCAATTTGTTTGTGACAATAATTGTATCCCTAAAAGTTTTTTAGAAGATTTTTCAAAAACTGCTTTGCAATAAATCGGTGTTTTATCCACTAAGGAAGCTGTTTGTGTGAAAGTCTTCGTTGCGATTTCATTTGAATAAACAAATGCTTCTTCTTCAATTAGCCCCGTACTAGCAAGGTGCCAACCAAAAATTTTCGTTCCAATCGTACGCAACCCGCCTTTAAACTTCATTTGCGCTTGCTGTAAGTTTTCTGCAGCTACTATCCCAGAACGAATCGCGTGATTAATCTGAGGTAAATAAGCCCCTTCCTCTCTATTTTTAAGAGGGCTATGGATTAAATCTCCCACCGCAAAAACGTCCTTAGCAGAAGTTTCTAGATAATCATTGGTTTGCATCGTATTGTCACTATGCAATTGGAATTTTTTCGTAAATTTAGCTAATTGCGGATGTACATTCACCGTAGTTAAGACGTAATCACTGACAATTTTTTGTTCATCTAGCAAAATTTCGTACTGCTCGTTTTCCACTACTTCTGTCACAGTCTTATTGAAATGAAAGTGCAGATTGGGTATTTTTTGTAATTCTGTTAAGAAAGGCTCCAAAAAGTTAGGGTCGAAATATTTAAACAACGGATAATCCATCGCTTCAATTAAATGAACGGTCTTTTTTAAATCAATAAATGTGCTCGCTGCTTCCATACCCGCTTGTCCGGCACCAATAATAGCGATGGTTTCCGCGTTTTGAATTTTAGGTAACACTTTATTAGAAAAATCGTAATCTTTAAAGCTAGGATCCCACTCATCATCGCTGGTTAATCCGATGTTCAGCGACTTTTGTTCAGAACCGTTAGCTAAAATCAATTTATCATAGTAGTAAGTTTTCTTATCCGTCGTTATCTCATGTTTAGCTGGATCACAATCAAGCAATTTTTCTGATAGTTTTATATCGATATGTTGTTCTTTTAACTGTTGTTCTGTTGTAAATACTGCATCATTTAAATTTGCGAATTTATTTTGCAAATACAGCAACAAACCTCCGGGTAAAAATCCTACGATGGCGTTTTTTTCAATAATTGTAATTTCTGCCTCCGGATAAAGTTCTCTTGCATGTACGCCGCAGCTAACCCCGGCAAACGATGCACCAATAATATAAATCTTCACATTCGAACTCCTCTCTGTGGATTCCCTTACATAAATTATAACATAGAATTTTTTTGTTAGAATGTTAAATGCTTTTGTACGTATCCAGTTTTTTAATGCAAGTTTAAAAGTTTTAAACACCTACCTTGCAAAAACTTTTCTTTTCTTTTTTATAAAATATCATTTGATTAATCAACTATTAGGCAACAACGTTATATAAATTTTTTAGGAGTCATCTTCAGTACATATCTCTATCAGACCTCTGTTCTGTGGCTATTTTCAGTACGTAAGTCTTTAGATTCTATGTTCTGAATTTATTCTCAGTACGTAAATTTGCTGGTTTTATGTATTGAGTCTAGCCTCAATACATAAGTTTAAGTTGTTTATGTACTGAGACTGAACTTCACTACATAAATTTGCTCAATTTACGTAGTGAAGTTGTTTTCAGTACATAAGTTTTTAGATTCTATGTACTGAGATTAAACTCAGTACATAGATTTGCTGATTTTATGTTCCGAGTTCACTCTTAGTACATAAGTCTACTAAACTTCTGTTCTTAAATAATACTAAAATGTGTGATATATTTTTATTTGTTGATACGACCGTTATGTTTCC
>JAKDZT010000200.1 GCA_030462125.1 Tetragenococcus sp. | reverse complement strand
TTGGCCAATTATTTAGATACAACCAAATATGATGTAACTTTATTTGATGATGAAACTGGGCAAGCAACCAAAGCTAGCGCAGGTATTATTTCCCCCTGGTTATCTAAACGCAGGAACAAACGATGGTATCGTTTAGCTAGAGACGGAGCAGCTTTTTTCCAAAAACTAGTAGCTGACATGAGGATTTCTGAGAAGATATATGCCAAAAATGGTACGATTCTTTTACGAACAAACGGATTGGAAGACCTAGCAAACTTGGCCGAACAAAGAAAAGCGGACGCTCCTGAAATTGGCGAGATCAACCTACTTTCGGCTAAACAAACTGAAAACAAGCTGCCTTTATTGGCTCCTCAAGAATCTTTGTATATTTCAGGTGGCGCTAGATTAGATGGTTTATTATATTTAAATCATATGAAAAAACTAGCAAAACAAAAACAAGTTTATTTAGTTCAAGAAAAAGTCACGATAAATAAGGAAAATAACCAGTGGCAAATTAAAACAAAAGCACAACAATTTCTAGCAGATTATATTATATTAGCTGCCGGTCCTAACTGTAAAACACTACTAGAACCTCTTGGTTACCAAGTGGATCTTCGCCCGCAAAAAGGACAGCTTATTGTTTTTAAAACACAACAAAGTCAAAGTAAGCAATGGCCAGTTGCTATGTTGGATAATGAAGCCGACTTGATTCCGGCAAATGATGGACAAATGATCATCGGTGCAACCCATGAAGATAAGGCGCAGTGGGATCTGCACCCCACTTCTGCAGCCTTTGAAAAATTAACCAGTAACAGTAAAGATTTTTTACAAACTCCTGAAAAACTTTTAGAAAACTCTTTTACTTATCGCGTAGGAACACGCGCTTATACTTCAGATTTTGCTCCTTTTTTCGGTTCATTACCCGATGATCCAACACTTTTTGTCGCCAGTGGACTAGGATCTTCTGGTTTAACAACCGGACCGTATATAGGTTATTTGTTAGCAGAATATTTCAACAAAGGAAACTGGTCTACTGAAGATTATCAAAAAACGTTAGATAACTATATCCAACCCCGCTCTTTTTAAAAAAAGTAATCGAAATAGCAGTTCAACGCTCTGTTTCGATTGCTTCTTTTATTTATCTGCTTTACGACAAAAAGTTGAATAATCCTTTAAAGTCTGCATGACTAACCCCTTTTTATTTTATTGTAACGGAATACTGGAAAAAGTATATAAAAATGCTCGTAAAGTTCGTTTGGATGAACTTTACGAGCACTTTTTTAAAATAGTGGTACAACTGCACCTTGATATTCTTCATTAATAAAGTCTTTTACATCATCACTATGCAATGATTCCATCAAAGCTTCAATGGCTGGATCATCTTCATTTCCCTCTTGAACGGCAACGACATTTGCATAAGTTTGCGCCGCTTCAGAATTTTCATCTTCAAGTTCTAAAGAATCATTTGCTATGTCAAAACCTGCATCTACCGCATAGTTTCCATTAATCACAGATAAATCTACATCTTGCACCGTACGAGGAATTTGCGAAGCTTCTAGTTCTGTTATTTCTAAGTCTTTAGGGTTTTCTTCAATGTCATTGGTAGTAGCTTCAATTCCCTTATCGTCATCCAGTTTGATTAACCCGGCTTCCTCAAGTAATAATAAAGCACGAGCGCCATTTGTCGCATCATTAGGGATCGCAATTTCGGCCCCATCTTGTAAGTCGTCAACTGTCTCGGTTTTACCAGGGTATAATCCTAAAGGTTCAAAATGAACTTCGCCGGCAGAAACCAAATCCGTACCGTTTTCTTCATTAAAGTTATCCAAGTAGGGTTTATGTTGGTGGAAACTAGCGTCAAGATCTCCTTCGTCCAGTGCTTGGTTAGGTAATACATAGTCGTCAAAAACCTCAACGTCTAACTCATAGCCCTTTTCTGCCAAATCATCTTTTGTCTGTTCTAAAATCTCCGCATGAGGCGTAGAACTGGCCCCTACCGTTAATGTTTCATCACCATCACCAGAACCACTGCCTTCATCATTACCACTTGAACATGCCGCTAAACCAAAAATCGTTAGTCCTAGTACACCGGCATATAATGTTTTTTTCAAACTTGCTCTCATTTTAACCCCTCCAAATTTTTTTCATTCGAACAAAAAGTTCAATAATGCAAATAAAAAGCCCTTTTATCAATGTAAACTGATAAAAGGGCGAAATTTTCACGGTACCACCTTGTTTTAGAAGCTAAAGCTTCTCTTAACCCATCTCAAATAAAAGAAATGGCATTCAAGATAACGATTGAACCTTTCGAAATCATCTACCTATCGATGACTTATCCTCCGAGACCATCTTCATTTCTTATCTTATAACCTTTTTCACCTTACAAGGTCTCTCTAAAAAAAAGATCAGAAACTACTCTTCTCATCAACGGAATTCTCATGTGTTTTGTTGTATTGTAATTTACACTAGAAAACAAGAGTTGTCAAGTGCTTTATCATCTCATCTTACTCTCTAATTAAGGCTTGTGTTGTGCACCTAAAAGAACCACCAAACATTCTAGAAACATGGTAATCAAGTGTTTCCACTTTTATACCTTTGGCTTTAATTTTTGCGATCAGATCAGTAAAAGCCTGGTCGGTAACATATACCTGCTCGTTAATTGGCAAATCGTTAGCTATCAAATTGGCAGCTTCTGTTAACGAAACGTTGATTTTTTCCCAATCTTTCAATTCTTCAGGAATGCCATCTAAGAAAGCTTCTTCACAGGTGATCATTAATCCTTCTTTTAGCATACTAAGCACACAATCCAAATGCAAAATCGATGGATGTAAGCGAACCGGGACCACTTTATAATCAAATTGCTCCAGCAGTTGTTTTAACCAATAAATGCCATTTAAATTACTAGCCAAACCAGAATGACCGACAAAAACAGTTTTTCCTAAAACAACAACATCTCCACCTTCGATAAATGGTCCAACCTCACTATTTTCACCTTCTGCTAAGTCAGGCTGAGGAGCGGCAAAATAATAGCCTGCATTATTTTTCACCCATTCATTTAAAACGGGTCGAATAGGAAATATTTCTCTACGACGATGCATAAAGCGTAAATTCCCTTCGATAATAAACGACCCTATAGTAAAAAAAGGATCCCGTGAAAAAAAGTTGCTATAGCCAACGCCCTGTTCTTTCCCATAATCTTTTTCATGCTGTGTAAGTAAACGAGGCCTTAAAACCTCGACACCATAAGACTCAAGAAGGGACTGCATTGCTATCTTTTCTTGTTCCCAATCCCTTTGTAGTTTTTCATCTGCTTCTGCTACATCTTTTCCTCCGCTGTTGTTAACAAATTCCACGTTTTCTTTGGTTAAAAAAGATGTATCCATACTATTTTTCGGGTCTTCTGGGAAACAAAACTGAGATTGAGCTAAAACAGTTGCTTTTAAAGGCGCAAATTCACTCACAACTTTTGTTTTATTCATCAACTTTCCTCCTCGTTATTTTTTACCCAGTTAAAAAAAGACCAAACTCCTATCTAGCAAGAGTTTAGCCTGGTTTTAACTATCTATTCTTCTTCTTCAGCCATAAATGTATTAAATACTTCTTCAATCATATCCCATT
>JAKDZT010000199.1 GCA_030462125.1 Tetragenococcus sp. | reverse complement strand
CATAGTTTTTTAAAAGTTGTGAGAAGAGCGGCGTAGACAACATCCCGCTTTCGTCAATAACAATCGCTTGGCAATAACTCGGATTATGAACAAAGCTATGAATGGTTTTAACTGTTACATTAACTTTCTCTGCGTTCAATTTGTCCTGTAGAGCTTCCCTTGCTTTATGGGTAGGAGCTAGCACGACCACTTCTTTCTTGTTTTTTTGCAATTGATGAACAATAGAAGATGTAACAAAACTTTTCCCTGTACCTGCCCCTCCAATCAAACAAGAAATATGATGAGTGAGGCATTTCTCTAAAGCTTCATATTGTTCTTGGCTTTTTTCTAAAAGTGGCGGAACAGAATTTTCATAGACAACGTTAAATGTTTTTTTGCTTCTAGGGAGTCGGTTTAATTCATCCACCACGTACAACGTTTCTTCTGTTGTTAAAACATAAGGTCTTTTATATAAAACGATGCCTGTATCTTTCAAATCGTTGAGATCGTCCATGTATTCGGAAACGTAGTCTGATCGGCAAACTTGCATTTTATTCGTGATGTCGTGATAAATTCTTGCCTTCCGTTCTTCTTCCGCCGTATAAGGAATTTCATATCGACGAATATTTTCTAATGCTCTTTTAAAAGCAAAACCGTCTAACTCCATGAAAATTTTAAACGGGTTTGCGTCTTCGAGGAGGTCTGTAAAAAAAGCAACAGCGTCGTAATTTTCTGCATTTCCTTTGTACATCCAATTGTTTTTAGCAAAAGAATAAGTGTAGGTTCGTTCAATATTTTTCGTTAATGCTTTTGTAAATTCTTTCATCTGTAAATCGCCTCTATTTCTTTTTCTGGCAGTCCGTCAGCTTCCGCTTGCTGTTTGGTCACTTCGATCAATTCAGCAGCTTCTTCGTGCCATATTTCCATTTCTGGGTTATTTAGAGTGTCACGCAAATATAGATAGACTTGATAGTAGGTTTCGTTACGTTTGCCTTCTTCCACTCCTCCGTCGAGAACTTCTTTTAAAAGTTTTGCTTGGGGATGGTCAAAGTCTGCCAATGTTTTATTGCTTCTGGATACTTTAGCCATTGGTAAAACATTTTTTGATGATAGTTTTGGCGCTACGTAAAATTGAGAGACACTTACCATTGTTCCTGATATGATAGATACATCTTTTCGTACGAGTGGATAGCCCATTAATTGAGAAACCTTTTTACTGGCTTCGTCAATTTCTAACCCAAGCATTTGCGCAACACCACTGACTGTAGAACGGTATTGTTCTTTATTCATTTCCTCGTCTGCCATGAGGACAATGCGCCAGCGTTTCGATCCGTCGTAATAATGTTTTGCTGTCGGATAAACTAAAGCGAACAAACCTTGAGATTCTATCGATTCTTCTATTTGGCTGTACTCATAATTGCCGTCGTCCACGTCAATGGATATTAAACGGCGACCGCCTAAATAATTTTCGTCGCTACGTTGGTCGTTTTTGTAATTACCATCAAGGAAGTAAGCTAAATTGTTTTTCTTGATCACGTTATATTCTTCTTTAGTAGTTGCTCCTGATAGCAATTCAAGTCCGTTGATTTTTTCGGTTTCTATGTTATCTACGTCATCCAAGAATCCTTGAAGTGTAACAACAGATGAGTTCATTTGTTTGCCAATCCAACCTTGCTTGATGTTGAAAGGCAATTCGATCGAAAGAATGTCGTTTAACATTCGTTCTTGCTCTTGGATAAATTCCTGTTCTTTCTTTTCTTCCATCTCTAGTTCTTCATTAAATAGGTCATTTTCATCTTTGTAATCAAAACCTTTAAACTCGAATGCTTTATCTGGAATAACCACCCATCGCGCATTTTCTTTGCCTATTTTTTTATTGGAAGATAACTGATAGATTCCTAGGTCAGGGATTTCTTTTAATTGAGCGGATAAACTTTGTGACCCTGCTAATCGTTTGAAATCTTTTGGCTTCAACGCCCATTCAGTTTCACTTAACCTTAATTGGACTGCTTGACTTATTCTCAAAAGTGCATTCATTATTTCTATTTCTGTCGATACATCCATTTGGTATAAAGCAAACATCATTTTTTTAGGCTCTTCCACATCTTTTATCTCGTCCAATATGAGTTGTGGATCAGCGTTTCGGTTTCTAATTTGTACAAATCCAATTTCATTTTGGTAATTAAATCGATGGCCTTCGTATTGAAGGTTGAGCGACTGATCGTCTAATACAACAACTTTGGGCTTATCCCATGGTTTTCTGCTTTTCCCCTGGCCAACCATCCGTTGTGCTGTTTGATATACCATCATGCTTTCCTCAAAAGCATCTGCTACATTTAAGTCCAATTTCTTAATGGTGAAGGACAAATTCTTGTTTATGCTTGTTACGTAATTGATTTTTTTAATGTAGATAACTTTCTTACCGTCTGTTTCCGCTAAGAAGTCTCTACTTAGGTTTAAGCTTGAGAAGGTTGCAATTTCATCTTTTTCTGCTCCCATTTTTACTAAAAGCTCATACGTTCGGTTATAACCACCAATAGCCAAAAACAAAACTTTGTCGTCCACTGCTTGTACGTATCGATTTAAGTTGTTTGAGTTTAATCGGTTATATACTTTTTTTAAATTCTTTCGGGACTTATCAAAAACTACTTCACCCACTTGCCATATGGCCCCTTTCGTGGTATATTGAATATAAATCAATACACGTTTTCTAGTGCTTACACCTAAAAGTTACAAAAAATAGGGTGTAGGTATTTTTTTATATAAATAATTAAATACTAATTTAATAGGTGTAACTTTGTAACTTTTGGATAAAAACCTTATCGCCCCAAGGGTTCAAAGTGGTTACAAAAAAGTTATAAAATGGTTACAGTTACAAGATTTATATAACTTTCACACAATTTTTGGTTATTTTTTGGGTTTTGTAACCACGTTTGTAACTTTTGCCGATTTCTACAATCCTTGGGCGAGTACGGATAAATGGATTGTGGTTACAAAGCTATTTTTTTGTAACCGTGTTTGTAACCATTAAAAAGGTAGATCTTCCGGTTCTTCAAAATCGGTGGATTCGTCTTCCAAAAGTTCGAAATCATAATTTCTATATGGAAATTCTGGATTCTTTTTGTTCGGAGAAACAGTTAGTTCCATTTTGAATTGTTTGCCGATGCCTTTTGACAAAGCTTCGGAGGCAGAATACTCATCTTCTAAATCTTTTTTCGTGAATTCCACGCCTACCATTGCTGCAAGTTTCAGCAAGATACGTCCGTTTTTTTCTAAGACGAATGGTGGTAACTCATCATCAAAAGAAACAAAAATCAGTTCTTGACGGTCTTTATTTTCCCCAGAAACAACTTCCAATGAAATAGCGATTTGGTCTCGTCCTGCTTTGCTTTGTCCAGCTTGTGCTGACTTTAAACGTACTGGGTAATTTCCTGCTTCTAACCGTTGACTTTGGTTTACCTTATCGTTTTTTGCGTCAAATCCTTCATTTTTTACTGTTTGTAGTGTGTCTAATAATCCCATATTAAAAATCTCCTTTTATTGTTGTTGTAGTTTTGGTATTAATTCCATTTGTCCAATGGTTTGAGTGTCGCTAATTAATTGATCTTTAGCACGCGTTGATTGTGTTGGCTG